>JAVBTU010000066.1:0-4288 GCA_031556015.1 Thermoguttaceae bacterium | reverse complement strand
GGTTGATTTCTTCGCCGTTTTTGACGATTTCCACGTCCAGCTTTTCGCCCGGTAAAAAGACCGGCTTGAGCGCTCCGGCCAGGTCGTTCAGGTTGATTACGTCAACCCCTTGCAGTTTGGCGACTTTGTTGAGGTTGTAATCGTTGGTCACCAATTTCCCTTCGATATGCTTCGCAAGAGCGACCAGCTTCAAATCGACCGGCTGCCCTTTGAATTCCGGTAAATCGGTGTCGTCGATCTGTAAATCGACCCCTTTCATCTTCTGCAATCGGTTCAGGATGTCCAAGCCGCGCCGCCCGCGAGTCCGTCGGCCCCGGTCGGAGCTGTCGGCGATGCGCTGCAATTCGATGATCGCGAACCGCGGCATGATCAAACGGCTGTCGATGATCATCGTTTCCATCACGTCGGCGATTCGCCCATCGATCACGACGCTGGTGTCGAGGATCAGCGGACGGTTCCCTCGCAGATTTTTCTGGAATTCCACGTAGGGAATGATGAATCGGAAGTCGTTTCGCGTTTGAAACAGCATACTCACGCAAAGATAGCAGACCGGCAGCCCGATCACGAGCATAATGGACCGGCGTACGACGATTTGCTCCGCGTTGTTTTGCGACTCGAACAGCGGAAAAAACGCGAGGCTCAACGCATAAGTCAGCGCCAGTCCGACGAGCAATCCGAAATAAACCGAAGAAACCCAATCGACTTTCTTGTTGGGAATCAATGCGTCCGTTCCGATGATAATCAGTGCAAGAGCCAGGAGCCCGAAAAAACCGAGGATTCCCGCCGGAGTATTTCCGGCGATGTACACCCCCACACCGCTAGCCGCAAGGATGAAAAAACAGCGTAAAATTAATAAACTCATGTTTGTTAGCGGCGGGGCTTGCCCCGCGTTATGAAATGGCAATAATCCTGAATAATGAAAAGACAAAATCGGTCGGGCACGTAACCCACACTTCCATGAATTGTAGCAGACAAACGCTATTTCGACACCCCCGAAACGGAGTAAAAAAATCCGCAGACCACAATTCGCAACAAAACCATCCGCCGTGTCCGGGGTTGAAATCATCGTTGGGTTCGAGTGAAAAACAGATTCACTTGAACGGAATCCATGATTGAATACGCTGTTCTTGTCAAGTTGAGAGGTTTTTTATGAAAAAACGAGTAAATTTACTGATTTTGGCCTTCTTTTTTATCGCTTGTGCGAGCTTTGCTCTCGCACAGCCCGGCGGTGGGCAAGGACGCGGGCCCGGTGGACCGGGCGGCGGCCCCGGCGGCGGACCGGGACGTGGGCCCGGCGGCCCCGGACCGATGATGGGCCCCGGCCCGATGATGGGCGGCGGACCCGGCATGGCCGCCTTGTTCAGCGAAGAAGGCCGAAAAGACATCGGCCTGTCCGACAAACAGGTTCAAGACATTCAAAGCGCTTTTCGCAGCACCTTCGAAGGTGTGAGACCGCCCGAGCCGGACGCGACGGAAGCTCAACGCAAAGAATTCGGTGAGGCTATGGGAAAACGTTTCGGTGAGACGATAAAAAAAGTCGAAGGCGTGATGACCAAGGAGCAGCTGGAAAAAGCACGGGTCCGCTCTTTCCAGGCCGGCGGCGGGTATGCTGGTGTTGCAATGAATCCTTTCGCACAATCGGCGCTGAATTTGACCGATGAGCAAAAGGATAAAGTGCGCAACATGCAGAGTGAAATGGGCGAAAGAATGAGAAAGTTCATGGAAGAGAATCGTCCCGACGGCCCTCCGGAGCAAATGTCGCAGGAAGAACGTCAAAAGTTTTTTGAAAAAATGCGGACCGTCATGGACGACGTACGCAAGGAATCGGAAACTAAAATCAAGGGGATCCTGACCGACGAGCAAAAGAAGCAGGGCGACAAAATGCTCAGCGAGACGCCGGAATACATCAAGGAAGCGATCGAACGAGGCCCCGGCGGACCGAGAGGACCGGGACGTGGACCGGGCGGCGGATACCGCCCCGGCGCGGATTCCTGGCGGCCCGGCCAAGGCGCCCCTCCGGGCGGTGAATCCGGGGATGCACAGCCGAAAAATCGATTTCCGGGTCGGAGGAACTAAGAGACCGTTTGAAAAAATACCGTAAAAAGCGAGGTGTTTGTCATGCTGAGTAAAACGAAGCATCTGGTTTCCCAGCCGACGCGCTTTGGTTTTCCGAGAGCGTGAATGAAATAAAACCAGATTCTTCGCAAGCTCAGAATGACATTTGGCTTACGTTTTTTACCGGAAATTTCCAAACAGCTTCAATCTATTGATGCAGCGACGTGATTTTTTCCGGTCGTTCCGTAAAGATGAACCCGAGGAGCAGGACCCGACTCCGGTTCCGCTCCTCGCGGTCGGTCGTGACGCTATGGCCGGGGAGTTCGAAATCTCGTTCGATAAAACGCTCTACCCGTGGGGCGCCGAATTCGCGTTGGACGCGTTGGATGAAATCCAACGGTTGGAACGCAAACTCTCGGTTTTTCTTCCCGATTCGCAAATTTCCTACATCAATAAAGTCGCCCCGTTTTCCCCGGTTCCGCTCGATGACGAATTGTTCGAGTTGATCCGACTCTGTTTGGATTTGAGCCGGCGGACCGGCGGGGCGATCGACATCACCAGTACGCCGCTTTGGCAACTCTGGGGATTCGCCGATAAAAAGGTACGGATTCCCACCGAAACGGAAATCGCGAACGCCCTGGACTGCGTCGGTTTCAACAAGGTGGAACTGAACGAATCGGCCCGCACGATCCGTTTGGCCAAACCCGGTGTCACGCTGAATTTCGGTTGCGCCGGAAAAGGATTCGCCCTGGATTCCGCCGCCCGGATTCTTGAAAAAGGCGGATTGCACCATTTCCAATTCCACGGAGGACTGAGCAGCATCCTTGCCCGGGGCGATTTTCGGACACCCGATAAAGGTTGGACGGTCGGGGTTGCACACCCGGCGTTTCCCGGCCGACGGCTCGCGGAAATCCGACTGCTCGACGAATCGCTCGGAACGTCCGGCTCGCAAAAGCAGTTTTTTATGCACAACAATCGCCGTTTCGGACACATTCTCGATCCGCGAACCGGGTACCCTTCCGAGCAGACGCTCATGGTCACGGTCGTCGCGAAATCGGCGATCCTCGCCGACGTTCTGTCCACGGCGTTTTTCGTCATGACGCCGGACGAGGTCGAAGCGTTCTGCGCCGAATCTTCCGACGTTTCCGCCCTGCTGGTCGTCGCAACGGAAAAGCACCCCGGCTTTGAGATCCTCACCTTCGGGTTTTCCGGGGAGAAGATAGAATGGTGTTGATGTTCATGCTCGAAAAAACGTTAAATGGTGTTCGCCTTTCCCCCGAAGAGGCGGTCGAACTTTTGCGGTCGGACGATTTGGCGTCGATCGCCGAGGCGGCGCATCGGGTTTGCTTGCGGCTTCACCCGGGCCGGGAGCGGACGTACAACGTCGAGCGGAATATCAACTACACCAACGGCTGCGTCAGCGGCTGCAAATTCTGTGCGTTTTGCCGAACCGAAGACAGTTCCGACCACTACATCCTCGACCGGGAAACGATGCACGCAAAAGTCGCGGAAACCGTCGCGCTGGGCGGCAATCAGATTTTGCTCCAGGGCGGTTTGCATCCGACGCTTCCGTTTTCGTGGTACCTCGAAATGATTCGTGACATCAAACGGGATTTTCCCTCGGTCAACGTCCACGGATTTTCGCCGACGGAGATCGCGTTTTTCGCCCGAAAATTCTCGCTTTCCTATGAAGAGGTGCTCGATCGGCTAAGGGAAGCGGGGCTCGGTTCGCTTCCCGGGGGCGGGGCGGAGATTCTCGTCAACCGCGTTCGCGGCGAAGTGAGTCCGAACAAAGCGTCCGCCGGGGATTGGCTTGACGTTTGCCGGACCTGGCACAAAATGGGGGGGCGCGGGTCCGCGACGATGATGTTCGGACATGTCGAAACCGTGGAAGACCGGGTCGAACATCTCCGCAAACTCCGTGAATTACAGGACGAAACCGGCGGATTCACCGCGTTTATCTGCTGGACGTTCCAGCCGGGGCAAACGCAATTATCACATCTGCGCAAAATCGGAAGCTGGGAATACCTGAAAATGCTCGCGGTCAGCCGGCTGTTTCTCGACAATTTTCGTAACATTCAGGCGAGTTGGGTGACGCAGGGCATGACGATCGGGCCGCTTTCACTCCACTACGGAGCCAACGACATGGGGAGTGTCATGATCGAAGAAAACGTCGTCGCCGCGGCGGGAACCGTCTACAAAACGAACGAACGGGAGTTGCGCCAATCGATCA
>JAVBTU010000027.1:0-5512 GCA_031556015.1 Thermoguttaceae bacterium | reverse complement strand
CTCGACGTCCGCGAGTCGTTCGGCCCGCAGATCGCAAATCCGGCAAAAGGCCTCGAAGCGTTTCCGGACATCCTGAACGGCGATTCGATCGGTTTGATCTTTCACCGTTTTGAACGATCCGAGAAGATCCGGATAACGATTTTCGACGAGCGCGTCGAGTCGTCGCAATACGACGTCGGCCGGATCGCGGTCTTCGGGATGGATCAGCGACGCTTTGTCGTACACTTCGTCTTCGACGGCATTCCAGTAGCGGGGCGTCTTGAAACGTTCGACCAGCAGGTTCCATTCGTCGATTCGTTCCTGCATCGCCGGATCGCCCGGCGCGTTGGGGATTCGAGGAACTTCCCGTACTTCGCCGGAAATGGAGATCGGTTTTTTGGCGACGAAACGATAATCTTTCGACAGCAATTCCAGTTCCGCGATCGAGGCGAAAACGGAATCGTTCCGGTCGGACAAGACGACGATTTTGAAGAATCGACATGCGACCGGCTTCGGGAACTCCACACGGTTGGAAGTTTCGTTGCCGTCGAAACGGCCTTTCATAACAGGTTCTGGAGGGCTTTCCGTATCCTCTTTCGCGGTGTAGACTTCGTAATCGCGAATGGTCCCGTTGCCCCGATCCGATCGCGGCGTATAAACGAAGCCGTCGATTTCGTACACTCCGCCCAGGTCGACTCGCAGTTCATGGGGGCCGGGAAGGTTGTCGCCCGGTTTGGACTGGCGCCACGGACCGGTTGCGTTGGCGGTTTCCGTTTCGGGGACCGGAACCGCTTGCCAATGATGGTCGTATCCACAGGCGTATCCGTAACCGCAATGAATCGAATGGGCTTCGATCCAGGGCGTCTGCGCGGGGAGGTTGAACTGTGTGTGCCACATCGTGTCCGGATTGCCGTCCATGGCCCGCCAGGCTTCGTAACCGCTGTTCTCACTGTCGGCGGAGATCGCGACGGCTACCGTCCGAACCTCCGCGAAAGCGTGTGTGACGGCGACAACAAGAACAAACACAAACGATAATGTCAGGGGAGTTTTCATGAGATCGACGGGCTGGTTGGGAGGAGGTCGGAAAATAGCGATTATAAATTTTTCGTATACCATTCGATGGACCGTTCGAGCCCTTCATCGAAGAAGACGGTCGGGCGGTATCCGATTTTCTTTTGCGCCAACGTGATGTCGGCGAGCGAATGCTTCACGTCGCCGGCGCGGACGGGCTGGTAAACCGCTTTGACGTCGGTTTTCATCAGCGTGTTGAGCTTGCCGAGAATCTGGTTGAGCGTCACGGCGGCGTTACAGGCGATGTTCATCGCGGAGCCGTCGCAGTTTTCCGCCGGCGCGTGCGCGGCGAGCCAATTGGCGTTACAGACGTTCTCGATGTAACAGAAATCGCGGGACTGCTCCCCGTCCCCGTAGACGATCGGGCTCTCTTTCTTGAGCAGTTTGCTCACGAACGCCGGGATCACGGCCGCGTACGCCCCGAACGGATCCTGTCGGGGACCGAAGACGTTGAAATACCGCAAGGCCACGGTTTCCATTTTGTAGACGGCGGCGTAAGCCTGCAAATACGCTTCGCAGCAGATTTTACTCGCCGCGTACGGACTGATCGGGGACGGCACCATTCCTTCGTGTTTCGGCGAAGTCGGCTGGTCGCCGTAAGCGGAACTCGACGCGGCGAACACGACCCGCTTGACGCCCAAAGCCCGGGCCGATTCAAGCACCGTGATCGTTCCGTTGACGTTGACGTCATGCGACGTGAGCGGATCCTCGACGCTTCTCGGAACCGAGCCGAGCGCCCCTTCGTGGAAAATCGCCCTGCACCCGGCAACCGCCCGGTCCACGGCCTTACGGTCGCGAATATCCCCTTCGATCAGCGTGATCCGGTCCTTGATTTCTTCGAGATTTTCCCGCTTGCCGGTCGCGAAATTGTCGAGAACGACGACGTCGTGTCCCTTGTCGAGAATGTAACGGGCCAAATTGGAGCCGATGAATCCGGCTCCTCCGGTCACGAGATATTTATCAGTCATTTTTCAAAAGGGTGAAAATCCTGTTAGCCCCGGGGCCTGCCCCGGGCTGCAATAAAAATTATAAACTTACGTTCTATTCGTCTTCCGGCAACGGCGGGAGCATGAAATACGCGGCGCCGACGTATCCGCCGAGGAGTACGGAAAAGAACGGTTTGTTTTCGTACTTCAGGACGAAACGGCTTTCCTCGTGTTTCGGCTGTACCGCTTTGAAATAGCCTTTCGAGAATTCGACGACCAGCGGAGCCAGGAACGCCGTGTCTTTGTTCTTTTCCATTTCGATTCGCGCCGCTTCGCAACCGAGTTCGACGGCTTTGAGGTAATCCTTTTCGAGGTTCACGGCTTCGGCTTCGGTTTCCGCTTCGAGAATAACGGCCAGCTCCATCTTTTTCAAATCGCCGGTGAGAGCGATCCACTGGATTTTCGAGACCATCGAGGCGAGCAGGTCGCCGAATTGACGTTCGGCTTCGCTCTTGGTTTTTCGGTTACTGAACGCAATGCTTTCGGTCTCGCCTTCCGTCGGGAGGAAAACGATACGTACATCCGCCTCCGCGGTGAAGTTGAACGCGTTTTCAAGGGACCGTATCTTTGTTGCGCTCGTTTCACCATGAATTTCCTCGAGTCGATTCGCCAAGTCGGTGCGATCGAAATCGACGACACAAAACCCTTCAAAGTCAAGAATTTCGGATCTCGGGCCGAGTTTGTGCAACGTCTCCTGTTGTTCTTTTGAGAGACCTTTCAGTGGGATTGCCGCGAAAGCCAAAGGCTCTTTTTCCCGTTTTTTCGAGCCGGCCTTTTTTTCCGCCGCCTGGGCGAGGAGGTAAAAATCGGTTACGCCGCATTTTTTCGTGAGAACGTCAATGTAATCCTGAACCAATTTCTCACCTTTGAGGATCAGCTTTTTCGCTTCTTTACCGACGCCCTTGATCGATTTTTCGTCCATTTCAAGAGAGGCGAGAAACGGTTCCACTTCCGTGACCGCGCTCTCGCACACGGCATGGAAATCGATTCGGGACAGGTCGGCATAGGCGACGAACATCGTCCGCTCGTTGACCAACGGCGCGATCTGCGTCGCGACTTCCTTCCCCGAAGCCGCAAACGCCGAGGAACAAAGGGAAAGGAGCAGGAGGAAGGTTGATGTGGTTTTCATGGGGAAGGGTGGGGGGGAGGTTTGTCATTTGTCATTTACTCTAGTGCCGCCGCTTCGCCGCCGGCGATGGTCAGGAGGGCTTTCCAAACGTTTTCGTCGATCGTGTCGCTGACGAAGTGGACCGAACCGTCGAACATGCCGACGTTGATACCACGAGTGTGTCGGCTGCCGACTTTGCCGTCTTCTTCGTTGATTCCTTCGAGCGCTTCCTCGAACGTGATCTCGTTGAGCGGGTCCATCCAGTTGATCGGCTCGGCCCTCTCGACGACGCAAATCGTATTGCTCGCTCCGTCCGTGATGTCGGCGAAAGATTTCGCGTGTTCGTCGAAAAACGCGGTCTCTTCCCCCATGATCACGGAATAATCGCACAGGCCCGACGCGGGATCCTGACCGCGGGAGGGACACTGGTAAACGGACGGGCATTGTTCGTGAAACTGTTTATTGTACTCGCTGTCCCACGGCTCGTCGAGCCGAATCCGGTCGTAAAGTTCCCCCTGTTCAATGTACGGCAAAAGATGGACCCGCCAGCTGTGCAGGAGATTCCCGTCCTTATCGACGGTGAAGATCGGCGGAAGCTCGTTGTGGGCGTCGTGATAATTGTGCATCGCGAGTATTATCTGTTTCTCGTTGTTCGTACACTGCATACGCCGGGCGGCTTCCCGGGCCGCCTGAACCGCCGGGAGTAAAAGCGCGATACCGATGGGAGCGGCAACCGACATGGATGGGCCTGCGCCTTTTTTTAGCCCTTCCGGAGAAAGATCGCACGACCAGACGAGCAAGTCCCCCCTTTGTTCCGGAAACATGGACCGGGCGTACGCTTTGTAAAGTTCGACGAAAAGGGGAAACGCTTCCCGCATCCGATCGTTGCCGATCATCCCGAGAGCGAGGTTGACGCTCGTGCCGGCATAGATGAGCGTTCCTTCCATCGCCCGCAGCATATCCTTGGCGGCGGACGCGTTCTTTGCTTTGAAAACCATCTGTGCTTCCGGTTTCATCGGATCGATTCCGTAGACACCGTAGAGCGTTTTGGACGCGAAAAACGCCAAGGAGTTGAACGTTTCCGCAGGAATTTCACCGCCGGTCGAGTCGGCGAGGTTTTTAATCAGTTTCTGAAGATTCTTCGGGACCAGAATCGCGACCCGGGCAGGATCCCTTTCCCGTAGTGCTAAAGCGTCCTTTAAAAGCGGGAGCGGGGCCGGTTTGAAGTCGTCGATCTGTTTTTGGAGCAGCTTCGATTGATCCTGATCTTCTTCGTAAAGATAAGCGGGAGTCGCAAATCCGGCGACGATAAAATCTCCCTTGGAATAAACGACCAGTTCGTTTTCTTTTTCAAATTCGGCGAGATAGTCGCAGATTTTCGACTTTTGAGCGTTTGTTTTCCCTTGGACGGGAAACACGAAGAGCATCGGGAAGACTTTTTCCGAAAGCGTGATCACGAGATACGCTTCCTCGATTCCCGCTTCGTTTTTGAACTTTTCGAGCGGTTCGCGGATGATTTCCGTTTTATCCTCGAGAATCTTGATCGCTTCGTTTCGGGTCGCTTGAAACGATTGTTCGTCGAAATTCAAACTTTCCATGATCTGGTCGAGGTAATCGACGGCCCGGAAGGAGATTTTCGCGAGATCGACATCTTTCAAGTTGACGTATCCGACGACGACCGTGGTCTCGTTGACCAGCGGGGCGATCTTTTTCGCGATTTCGGCGGAATCCTGAGCGAAAACCCACGAAACCGAAGCCGCTAACAGCACGAAAACAGTAATGATTCGTCGCATCGTTGAGGGGGGAAGGAGTGATTGAGCAGGCCGATCAGATCAGTGTAGCAGGAATGGTTTCATTTTCCAAGATGCCGCACGATTTTCCGGAGGTTCCCGGGAGTAAGAAACAGCCGGGAATTAAGTGGTTCAGTATTACCAGCCCTGAGCGTAAGCGCTCGCTGTACCACACAAGTCATCGGACAGATTCGAAAAACCTTATTTTCACCTTATTTTTGTTTGACAAAACAACCTCAGTAGCCGAAATTCGACAAGAGAACAGCCCTTATTACCTTCCAGAGCATGAATAAGGTAATAAGGTCGGTGAAAAGGGAGCGTCCGAGGCTACTGAGGTTGTTTTTTCCTCAAAAAATAAGGTTTTTGTGAGTGACCGAAGTTATTTGACGAACCACAACTGATAAAAAAGATGTGTGGTACAACGAGGCGTCAGCGCGGGGGAGCGTTTGCCGTTGAGGGGCAAGATTCGTTCGGAGAAACAACCTCTCCCGCCCTGAAAGGGCAGCGCGTAACAGCCCAGGGCAACGCCCTGGGTTCACGGTACCGTTCCCTCACGGTCGCCCTGAAAGGGCAGTGCA
>JAVBTU010000330.1:0-3852 GCA_031556015.1 Thermoguttaceae bacterium | reverse complement strand
GAGGGTTTCTTCGTGCAGAGTTCGTTCTTCGACCGTCGCGGAGAATTTTTTGCGCAACAGTGTCACGGTTCCCTGGACGACCGATTCCGGAGCGCTCGCCCCGGAAGTGATCAGGACGGTTTCGGTCCCTTGGAAAATCGTTAAATCAATATCGTCCGGTCCGTCAATCAAAAAGGAACGAACGCCGAACGCGCTCCCGATTTCCGCGAGCCGACGGCTGTTCGAACTGTTCGGACTGCCGAGTACGAGGAGGACATCAGCGTTTTCGACGAGTTTGCGGACCGTTTCCTGCCGGTTTTGCGTTGCGTAACAGACGTCCCCTTTGACCGGTCCGACGATTTGCGGAAAGCGGCCGCGAAGTTTTCGGACGATTTTCTCCGCTTCGATCATGGAAAGCGTCGTTTGCATCACGTAAGCGAGCTTGTCCGACGCGGCGTAATTCAGCGATTCGATTTCCTCTTCGCGGGCAATGAGCCGGATTTGGTCGGGGGCTTCGTTCATCACGCCGACCACTTCGTCGTGTCCGGGATGTCCGATCAACACGATCCGATAATTCTGTCGGGCGAAGTTTTTCACCTCCTCGTGAACTTTCCGAACGAGCGGGCAGGTTGCGTCGATCACGGTGAGATCACGATTCCAAGCCGCCTCGCGAATGTCCGGGGAAACGCCGTGCGCCGAAAACATGACGACGCTCCCGACGGGAACCTCTTCGATCGCATCGACGAACACGACGCCACGGCGGCGAAAACTCTCGACGACCGTAGTGTTATGAACGATTTCATGATAAACGTAAAACGGAACGCCGAACCGGTCGACCGCTTTTTCCAACGCACTGACCGCCATGTTGACACCGGCGCAAAATCCACGAGGCTTGGCGAGAATAACGTGCATGAGGTTATTTCAGAGAACGAATATACCGAGCGTATTCCTTTTGAAGCTTGTCCCAATCGTCGCCGAAATGTTCCTCGAAATCGAGTAATCGCAGGGTCGGCGAATCGACGTCGGCGGCCGTCTTCGCTGAAATCGTTTGCAGGTACGCGGCGAATTGTTTCGGTTTTTTCTTGTAAAGGAAATACGTGAAACTCCACGAAAGGCCGTAATAATCCTTCGCGGTCTGTTGGGAACGTAGAACGATGTCCGTTTGGAGCATCGTCCGAACCGGGTCCGAAGGATTCTTGCGAAAAAACTCTCGAACCACTCCGAGCCATTTTTTGTTCACGCTCGGTTCCCCGGATTCGGAGCGTTTCGGGTTGTCGACGTCGGGAATTTCGTGCAGCATCGCGACCCCTTCGAGCAACCAAAGCGGGACCGGAGCAAGCCGCGGAAACATCCCGTTGTTGCAGCCGATCTGATGCGCCGCTTCATGGAGCATCGCGGAAAGATTGTGACCGGAACCGGGCCGATTCAAAAGATCCCGCGTACTGGAAGAACCGAGGCGTTTCGAGGAGGGCGCGTCTTCCAGAAGTTTCTCACGTCCGGACAGGTCGCACAGCACGATCCGGTTCGTCCACTTGTGATAGTACGCGCTCATGTCCAACGACATTCCGTCACCGATTTCCTTTTTGGCATACTCGTCGAATTGATTTTTGTCGGAAAACAAGACGGCGACCAGGGGAAATTCCGGCTCTGCGAGCGTGAGCCCGAACTTCTTCCAGACCGCGTGATATTTGTCGTAAAAGCGGTCGAAATACGTCCCGTACCATTCGGCGTAACTTTCAGACGTGTTGTAAACGAGGAGATAATGATCGAGCTTGAGAATATGGAATTCCGGACCGAATTCTTCCGCGAGCCGGGGTTCCAGTTCGCGGTCCGTCCACGCGGCGAACGGCTCCTCGTGGGTTTCCTGTGAAACGATGGCGTCGGGCGTGATCTGAAACATCCGACCGTCCCGGGCTTGCAACACGAACTCGCCTTGCGGACCTTTGAGCAGGATTCGTCCGATCTGTTCGTTTTCTGTTCCGATTTTCGTCTTCCAACGAACCTGTTCCATCGCCCCCAGTTCCGCGCAAACGCAGAGGCGGTGCAGCAGGAGCAGGGCGAGTAGAAATTGATACCGTTTTTTCATGAGAGTTATTCCCGTCGCGATTTATACAATTACGGTGAAGGATCGTGAATTTTTTTACATTGCCAGCGAGATCGGGAGTGAAACGACCATCTCGCGGCTTACTTATCGGAGCGGAAGCTCCAGCCGCCGACCGGGGCTCCCGGGTTACGATTTTTTGTACCGCTCCCGGTGCTGCGGTCTTTCCGGCCTTCGCCGGTCGGCTTTGATCAGCCGGTACGCGTCTTCGCCGAGCAATTCACCGATCCGGCGGCGCAGTTCGGGATCGAGCGTGATGCCGAATTTGCGGCATTTCAGCTCCGCCGTTTTGCCGTCCGCGAGTCGGACGCGCAATTCCAGCTCGTCCCGGCCGGGGTAACCGCGGAGAATTTCGTAAAGCGTATTCAGAACAGCGATTCCATGCTCTTTTTCCGATACGGTAATCGCGACGCCGCGGGACAACTTTCGTTCCGCCTCTTCGACCGGGACGAGTTCGTCGATGATCAGGTTGGCGTCATCCTCGTTCTGGCTGCGGCTGCGGTCGATCCGGCCGATCGCGAACACGAGCGATTCCGGTTTCACATGCTGCGAATAGAGCGCGTACTGCTCCGGCCAAATGATGCTTCGGATCGTCCCGTCGGTGTCTTCGAGCGTGAACATCGCGAATTGCGACGGCTTGCCCGGCTTCGGATTTTTCGTCGCGGACAGCTTGATATCACCGACCATCCCCGCGAGGACGACGTCGGTTCGGTCGGGGAGCCGGACGGCGGTATCGTTGGTGTGCGAACGGAACATCTCGAATTTCGCCGCGTATTGCCGAAGCGGATGCGACGTGAGATAAAAACCGAGAACTTCTTTTTCGTAACCGGACTTTTCCTTGTCGTCCCATTCGGGAATTTCCGGCAAGCCCGGCACCACGGCGGATTCAGGTTGAATGTCGTTCGAATCGTCTTCGTCGTCCATCGCCTCGAAAAGGCTCTTTTGCCCGATTTTCCGGTCGGCGGCGGCGGACAATCCGGCGTTGTAGGCGCGGTTAAGCACCTGCATCAGTTGCGACCGCTTGCACCCGAGCGAATCGAACGCGCCCGCTTTGATGAGCGTTTCGATCGTCGAACGATTGCATTTGCTCGAATCGACGCGGCCGCAGAAATCGAACAGGCTTTTGAACGGACCGCCGGCTTCCCGGATTTCGGCGATCGCGTCCGCGGCGGTATCACCACAGCCTTTGATCGCGGAAAGTCCGAAGAGGATTTCGCCGTTTTTAACCTTGTATGTACGGTACGACCGGTTCACGTCCGGCGGGAGGACCGTGATCCCCATCCGGGCGCAATCCTCGTAGTGTTCGACGGTCGCGTCCTTTTTCATGAAATTCCGTCCGGAAATATCGCCGTTGAGCAGCGCGGCCATGAACTCGACCGGATCATGCGCTTTCAGGTACGCCGTCATGTAGGCGACCAGGGCGTACGCGGTCGAGTGGGATTTATTGAAACCGTATCCGGCGAACTTCTTGATCAACTCGAACAGCTCCGCGGCCTGGTCTTTCGTCAAGCCGTTTTCGTTCGCGCCCGCGATGAAAGCGTCCTGGAACTGATTGATTTTCGCTTCGATTTTTTTGCTGATCGCCTTGATGCAGGAGTAGGAATCGGCGAGCGGGATGTTGCCGAGCCGGTTGAGAATGCGCATGATCTGCTCCTGGTAGACCATGACGCCGTTCGTCTCTTCGAGCACGTCCTTCATCACGTCGTGCAGGTATTCCGCCTGACGCCGCTTGTGCTTCACGTCGACGTACTGGTCGACCATTCCCCCTTCGA
>JAVBTU010000347.1:0-7012 GCA_031556015.1 Thermoguttaceae bacterium | reverse complement strand
GCGGTGTTTTTTAAGTTTCTCCAAGGTTTCCCCCTCGTCAAGAGGTTCGATTTCGCCGATCTTGACGATCTTTTCGCCGTGTTCAGCGGGATGAACGATCTGGAAGACTCGCGAGGCGGGTCCTTTGGATTTCGTTTTCTTCTCTTCTTTCGGCGGCGGTTCGACGACGACCGTCGGCGGTTTCTCCTTGTCCGACGTTTTTTTCGAAGCCCGCGATCTTTTTTTCGGCGGCGCGACTTCCGGCAGGGACGTCGTTACGATTTTCACGGACACGGTCCGGACAAGCAACATGCGCGTGAAAAGCGAAAACGAAAAGAGCGCAAACAATGCCCCGGTCATTTCCAAACCGGTTTGAAGCGCGACGGGAAATCGGGAATCTTTCACCGGAATATCCAGCAGGTTCAGCGCCGTGCAACAGGCCAATAAACCCGACAAAGCGGCGACGAAAAACGTGTTACACGCCAGGAGATTGTGTCGCATTTCCACCAATAATCGCGAGCCGATCATTCCGAACAGGACGACGTAAACGGCGACCCACCATACCTCCCCGTTTCCGTACAACGTCGTTCCGCTCAGTTTGATCAGCAGAACGCGAAGGAACTCGCGAATTTGACACACCGAATCGATGCTCAATAAAAGCGACCCGAGAACGGCCCAGAGCCAAATATCGCTCAACCGATGAAACGACGTATTTTCCACGGGAGCCGATTTCCGGTCGATCTGAAACGCGACGAAACAGACCATCCCCGCGAAGAACCACAGAACCGACATGTACCACGCCGCAAGATTACCACGGGTCGCGAAATCAAGCGCCGCCGGATCCGGTTCGCCGATTCTCTCCAGTAAGCCGGGCTTAATCCAGTACAGATACTCCAATCCCAGAATGATCCCCACCCCTATCAAAAGCAGGACCAGATAAGTCCACCAGCGCGTCGGCAGAAGGTCGGTCAGTTGCATCGGATCTTACGGGCAAGAACGCGGAAAAAACGGAAAGCGAAAGAGAGGAACGGTGCCTGGGCGAATCGGTTTTTGAAAATGAGTTATACTCGCCTCTGATCGGGAAAACAAGGCATCGAAACGGTCTTTACAAAGGGGGGTCTCTTGGACCTTGCAGTTCTCTTGGGGCCTTTGTTTCTACCTTGCCCCTACTCGGATTTATGTTAGACTAGGCTCGGTTTTTTACGGAGTCTCTCTTCGTTCCGTTTCCTATTTCCTTTCCGTTTCGCAGATGCAATCGTCTTTACTCCCGGAATCGCGGCGGGATTCCCAGAACAATGTGATTTTCTTCATCATCATGGTGATGGTGTTCTTCGCGATGCACTCCTATTTCAATCCGCCCAAGCCGCCGGAACAGAAGGATCAAGTCGCGCAAAAAGACACGGAAAAGAAGGACGATTCGTCCCTCGAAGCCGACGACGACGCGGAAAACGCGGAACCGTCCACTTCCGAAACTCCGCAACCGGAAGTGAAGGAGATCGAAACCGTTCCGACTTACGCGACGCTCGGCTCTTTGGATCCGACCAGCCCGTATCGCAGCCTCATCACGCTCAACAACAAAGGTGCGGCTGTTTCACGAATCGAATTGAACGATCCGAAATACCGCGAAGTGCAAGATTTGACCGGCTATCTTGGACAAATCGTCGCCGACGAAGGAGAATTAGCCAAAGAAACCACGCCCGGTTGCACCGTGCAGGTCGTCGGGCCGGGGACTCCCGCCGAGAAAGCCGGATTGAAAGTCGGCGACCGGATCGTCGGATTCTCCAGAAATCCAGGCGGTAGTACGCCGCTAGCGCTCGTCGAAAATTTCCGGACGCTCCACGATCTGCTGCTGCAAACCCGACCGGGCGAAAAGATCGAACTCGAAGTTCGGCGGGGCGAAGCGGAAAACATCAAACTCGTCGCCGAACTCGGCCAAGCTCCGATCAATATCGTTCGGCCCATCGGAACGGTCACCTCCTGGGAACAATACCACGACCTGCGCGGTCTGCACGGATACGACGAAAGTTCGGACGACCAGCTTTCGTACCTGTGTACGCTCAGCAAGATCGACGGTCAGGAACTCGGTTTGCCGTCGTGTCTCGATAAGAATCCTCCCAAGCATGTCGGACTCGTTCCGAAAGATCCGACCGTCGACGAGGAGCTTTCCGGTGTCGAATTACGACATGGGCTCTGGGAACTCGTCAAAAACACGGAAAACGAGGCGGTCTTCCGGAAAACGGTTCCAAAATGGAAACTGGAGGTTTTCAAGACGTTCAAGATTGCCGAAAAACCGAACGATCCGACCGGCGTTCCCTTCGCGGCGGCGTACCATTTGACCGTTTCGATCGAGATCAAGAACCTCGATTCCAAGCCGCATACCGTCGCCTACATGCTCGACGGGCCGACCGGGATGCCGCTGGAAGGGGGCTGGTATCCGCGAAAAACCGGGCCCGGATGGAGCGGGTACGGGATCCGGGACATCGTCGTCAAATTTCGCAACGGAAGTGCGGACACGATCGGGAATCTGGCCGTCGCCAACGACCGGTTCAATCGCGAACCGTGGACCGGCGACATGCTCGAATACATCGGCGTCGACACGCAGTATTTCCAGAGTACGCTTTTACCGAATCAGGAAAACGAAGACAACCTCTGGCATGCGAGAACGGTTCCGATTCGGGTCGGCGAACATAATGTCGCGTGGTCCTGCTTGACCGACATAACTTTCCGGACGTACAGCAACGAAAAGACGTTGCAAAGCGGCGCGGGTGAGACGCCGGTTCCCGATTCCACGCTTTCGCGAACCTACACGGTCTTTGCCGGACCGAAGAACCCGACCCTGCTCGCCGAGTACGGCCTTGCCGGAACGATTTCGTACGGCTGGTTCTGGTTCGTCGCGATTCCGTGCCTGTTCGTCCTGCATTTTCTGAAAACGTACGTCGTCTTCCATTACGGGCTCGCGATCATTTTGCTGACCGTTTGCGTCCGGCTTTTGATGTACCCGATGAGCAAAAAGCAGGCGATCAACGCCGCGAAAAACGCGATGCTCATGCCGGAAATGGCGAAGATCAAGGAAAAATACAAGGGAAATCTCGAAGCCCAATCGAAAGCGCAACAGGAACTCTGGAAGAAGCACAACTTCAATCCGCTCAGCGGCTGTCTCGGAATTTTCGTGCAACTCCCGGTGTTCATCGGTTTGTACAAGTCGCTTTCGATCGACGTGGAGCTTTACGGAGCCCCGCTGATCTCCAAAGCAATCCCGTGGTGCAACGACCTTTCGGCCCCGGATATGATGTACAACTGGAGCGGCTTTTGGAACTGGCTCGGCTGGACGTCGTTCAATACGGGACAGGGGATGCTCACGCTCGGTCCGTATTTCAATCTGCTGCCGATGCTTACGATCGTTCTGTTCATCATTCAAAACAAAGTGATGATGCCCCCGGCGACCGACGAGAACACCCGGATGCAGCAGAACATGATGAAATATATGATGATCTTCATGGGCGTGATGTTCTTCAAAGTTCCCAGCGGCTTGTGCATCTATTTCATTGCGTCGACGATCTGGGCCTTGGCGGAAAGGAAACTGATTCCGAAATACGAATTCAAACTCGACGAAACCACCGGGGACCAGGTGATCCAGGAAAAAAAGCCGGAACGCCCCGCGCGGGGCAAACATCCGATTCCGTCCGAAAAGGAACAAATCGGAACGCTCGGCGAAATGTGGAAAAAGATCACCGAAAAAGCCGGCGAACCGCGCTCGCTCCACAAATCCGATACCGAAACACACGGGAAGAAGAAAAAGAACAAGTGAGTTCCTTTTTTAGGCGACATGGTCAAAATACCGCACTTCGAATCAGAGCCGCGCACGAAGTAAGCGGTGTTCGAGTCGACGGTATCACAACGCTTTACACCATGTCAACCACAATACCGCTTACTTCGTGCGCGGCTCCGATTCTTGTTAAACCTTATTCACACATCATATACGCGGGACAAGCCCACCATGCCCGATTTTACCATCATATCGCTCGGCTGCCCGAAGAACATGGTCGATTCCGAAAATCTCGTCGGGCGACTCGTCGGGGCGGGGTACGAATTTCATGAGCGGTCCGACGCCTGCGACTTTATTCTCGTGAACACCTGCGGTTTTCTGCAAGCCGCACGGGACGAAGCCCGGGAAATCCTCGACGAACTGGTCGCATTGAAAAACGAGGGGCAAATCCGTCGGATTTTCGTAACCGGCTGCATGGTCAATTTCGAGAAAGAGCGGACCGCCGCCGAATATCCGGACGTCGACGCCTGGATCGGCGTTTACGACGAACCGCGTATCGTCGAAATCGTCGGCTCGTTTTTCCCGCAGCCGTCCGAAACGCCGGACCGTTTTTATTTGACGCCGCGGGACAAAATGGTCCTTGACGACGCGAACCGGCATCTGCTCCTACCGCAGCACGTCGCGTATCTGAAAATCGCCGACGGCTGCGACCGACATTGCACGTACTGCGCGATTCCGGCGATTCGCGGACGGTTCGTGAGCAAGCCGAAGGAAATCGTTCTCGAAGAAGCCCGGCAACTCCTTGACGCCGGAACGAAAGAGCTGGTCCTTATCGCGCAGGAAACGACCTTTTGGGGGACCGATTTGTACGGAAAGCCGGAACTGGCGTCATTATTGCATTCGCTCCGGGATCTGCCGGGCGACTTCTGGATCCGGCTCATGTACTCGTATCCGCTCCATTTCGGCGACGACCTGATCGCACTGTTCGCGGAAAAGAACGGCAAGATACTCCCGTACATCGATCTCCCGCTGCAACATGCGAGCGACTTCATTCTCAAGCGGATGAACCGGCAGGTCGATAAGGCGGACACGGAAACGCTCCTGGAGAAATTACGCACACGAATCGACGATCTGGTATTACGAACGTCGTTGATCGCCGGATTTCCCGGCGAAACCGACGCGATGTTCCAGGAATTGCTCGCATTCGTTCACCGCTGGGGTTTTCAGCGCGGGGGCGTGTTCGCCTTTTCCGCGGAACCGGGAACCGCCGCGACGAAATTCGACGATCCCGTTCCGCCGGAAACGGTCCAAAAACGGTACGAACACCTGCTTCGGACGATGGGCGACATCACGGACCACTGGGACGCCGGGCGCATCGGCAAGCGATGCGACGTATTGATCGATCAACCGATTTACACCGCGAAGGGAAATGCAATGAGCGGCGTTTTCTGGGGCCGCTCCTACGCCGAAGCGCCGGAAATCGATCCGCAAGTCGTCGTCAACGGCCAAAATCTTAGCGTCGGCGACAAAGTCCCCTGTGAAATCGTCCAGGTCCAGGACGGAAACCTGATTGCCGTCGCGGTTTCCGAGGAGTGACGGCCCCGGCTTGACGCCGCGCCGATCAGAACCGCTCGCGTTTTCCCGTTTTCACGATTCTCTTGCGAATCGTCGGCGCGGCGGCGAGACCGGCCAAACCGAGAATCAACAGCGTCGATGGTTCAGGAACCGCCGCCGATGGACGAAGCATCGCTTCTTTCATCGCGTTGAAAATATCCGTATTGTCGATGTAATTCCCGCTAAACGATCGACTTCCCTGTAATTCGCTCCAAAATTCTTCCGCGAACGGGTCGTACCCGGTCTCGAAATTCGCAAAAAGGCCGGAACCGGCTCCGGCGGCCCAGAGGGGCACAATCGCGTTCGAATGGTTGCCGGAGATCCCCCAGACGTTCGTGCCGTCTTGAGGCAAAACAACGTGACTTCCCAACCCCTCCGGTCCCCAGAGATCGCCGGTTTCATGGTCCGCGGTAACGATCAGCAGCGTGTCTTCCCACATTTGATTGACGTTTATCCAATTCCAAACGTCGTTCACCGCTTGGGCAAACGCCGCCTGTTGTTGGGCGGTGTCTCTCGTATTGTTCGCTTCGGCGCGCCAATCGATTCCGCCCCCTTCGATCATCGCGAAGAATCCGTTGTCTCCCTGATTGAGGAGGTTCAACGTCGCCAAAGAGATCGTGCTGAGACTCGGTATGTTCGAGTCGTTCAGGGCGATGCTGTCAAATGTTTCAAACATGCCGACGACTTTATTGTTTTCGAGTGAAATCGTTTTCGTCCCGTCGGCCAAGCTCTCGAAGTCCGTTCTTTGCTCAACCAGCGTATAGCCTTCCAGAGTTCCGTCCCGAAGGCCGGGCCAGGATTGATTTCCAACGTATCCGGTATTCCCGCCGGGAGCATTGGGATTTCCCGTTCCGATCATCACGTCGAGATTAGTGAGCATTTGCTCGAAAATGTCGCCGTAATTATAACGACTGACGTTATGGGCTCCGACGGCGGCCGGAGTTGCGTGGGTGAGAGGAACCGTTGATGCCGTTCCGGTTTTCTTTCCTTCTGCCGAAGCGATTTCCGCGATGGTTTGCAGCGTCTTCCCGTACGCGTCGACGCTGATCCGGCCCGAGGTCGTTTTTTCCCCGGTGTGGATGGCCGTCGAGGCGGCGTCGGACATCGTGGTTTTCGCTCCGCTGCCGATTTCCGGTTGCAGGCGTTGGTTTACGGTCGTTCCCTTCTCCCAATAATAGTCGGGATTGTACGCCTTGTCGGGGTCGAGGTTCGTCTTCGGATCGGAATCGAGCATGAACGTCGTGACGCCCAGGTAAACGGGGAATTTCGAAGGATCGTCGTAGAACGGCAATTGATTCTCCGCGACTGCGAGCGATTTTTGGTAGAGACGACCAAGCTCGACGGCGTTAAAGCCCATGCCGTCGCCGATCATAAGGATCACGTTTTTCGCCGCTTTCCCGGAGTCCGTTTGTCCGAAAACCGGTCCGCCGAAAAAGGACAGGAGAAGAACGATTCCCGTAATTGCCGATACATTGATTTTGTTGTACATTTTCGTATCCCGTAGGTGTTCGTCAGGGGGAGCGTTTGCGAAAAGGGGGCGAGATTGGGTTCGGTTTTGAATCCGCCCTGAAAGGGCAGTGCGTAACAGCCCAGGGCAAAGCGAAGCGACGCCCTGGGATAACGCGCCAGGAAACAATGTCGCCCTGAAAGGGC
>JAVBTU010000367.1:0-7073 GCA_031556015.1 Thermoguttaceae bacterium | reverse complement strand
TATAGCTTGTGTGCGGATCGTAAGCGTTGGCGATCGCCGTGAGAAACGATTCGAGCAGATCGTCGTTGTTCCGCTGGTGGACACGTTTCTTATAGTAAAAATAGCTCCGTTTGAGCCGCTTGCGAAGCGTGTCCCAATCGGGAACCTGCTTTTCCAGTTCGGCGGTGGTCGGGAGTTTGGAATCGTCGACGGTTCCTCCCTTTTCGGCGGCTTCTTTTTTCGCTTCCTTGCGGGCTTTCTCTTTGAGCTTGTCGATTTCTTCCGCTTTCAGGGCGAGGAGATCGGACTTGATTCGCTTTCTCCAGCGATCCTGGGCTTCCGCTTCCGTTTTCGGGTAGGTCAGGATTTTGCGGTCGACGACGATTTCTTCATCGGTCGTCAAATCGACGGGGCTGCCCAATTGCGACATGACCCAATCCAGGCGTTCATCCACTCGTTTCAGATAGAGATTGAACACGTCGAACGCGAAGACGACGTCGCCCGTTTGGGCCTTGGCCCCGATGCTTTTGGCACGCTTGGCGAACTCGTCCACATCGGACTGGTAAAAGTAGTTCTTAAACGGGTCGAGCGATTTGAAAAACAGCTCGAATCCGCGTTCGGAAAGCGTTTCATCGGTCGGTTTTTTCGAAAGGTGACTCTGGCCCAAAAGCGCTTCGACCGCTTGGGCGATCGTGCGATCCTTTTGAGTAGGAACGAGCGTCTCCGAATTTTGCGAATAGACGCTGCCCGCGGACAGCAGGCCGAGAAAAAGGAATAAAGACAACACTTGGGTTTGTTTACGGATCATTCTATGTACCTGAAAAGGTGATCTATCTGGACCGATCCCGAGTCTACTGTAAACGACGCAAAATGGTTTTTTGAAAGGACTTACAAAATGGACAGGATATTGCGGATACTCTCTATGTCTCCCCTATCCCGAAAAACTTGTTCATCCTGTCGAAAAAACGGGCGTTTTCAAGCCGTTTATGGTATCGGAGATCGTTTTCATCACGAAAATTATCGACTTTAGGACAATCGGGGCTCTCGCGAAACAAGGTAACGTCGTCCGATTCTCGGAAGACCGGCTACGCAATCGCGGAAATCCCTACAACGAGTGTTTCCTGTGCAATCGCTATGTTTTAACAAATATACACATTATTCGGGAAACGGTGAATAGGGAAAAAATAAGAAATGCGAAATAAGAAATGATAAAACGGGGTGAAAAGAGCAAAAGCGTCGAATTTCTATTTTCTTTCCCGCTGCGCGACACTTGTAACGACCGCGGTTTCCAGTCGATGGTCTTTAATTTTCTCGACGGAGATTCTCAACCCGTGTCCTTCGATTTCCGGCGTTTCACCATCCGGGGGAATACTCCCCAGAAGGCCGAACACCAAACCGGCAAACGTGTCATAGTTGTTCGTCGGCAGGGAGATTCCCACGATTTTTTCAACTTCCGCCAGCGGTGCGACTCCCCGAATACGCCAGGTATCCGGGCGGATCGGTTCGATCCAGGGCCGCTCGACGGGAGCGGTCGTATCGTTTTCCAATTCGCCGACGAGCTGCTCCAAAAGATCGTTCATCGTGACGATGCCGTTCATGCCGCCGTATTCGTCCAAAACGATCGCAAAATGATTGCGGCTTTCTTTCATTCCCCGAAATAAAACGTCCGTTCGCATGGTTTCGGGGACGAAGTGGACGGGATCGACCGCCTTTTCCAGGATCGTTTCGCGGTTCTTGTCCTTTAATCGAAAGTACTCTCTCGTTTTCAGGACGCCGACGGCGTTGTCCGGCGTTTCGTCGCAGATCGGGTAATGACTGTATTTGCTTTCCAGGATGGTCTTTTCCCAGTCGGCCTCGTCGTTTTTCAACCAAAGGGAGACGACCTGCTTGCGATGCGTCATGATTTCGCCGATTCTTTTGTCGTTGAACTCCAAAACGTTACACATCATGACTCGTTCTTCCGATTTGATGACGCCCTTTTCGTTGCCGACGTCGATCATCATGCGAATCTCTTCTTCCGTCAATTCCTTGTCGTCGGCATTCGGATCGATTCCCAGCAATCGAAGACACACATTGGTCGACACGGTTAAAAGCCAGACCAACGGGGCAAATAACAACGCTATGAAAACGACCAGACCGGAAAGAGACAATCCGAGAGTTTCGGAATGGCGCATGGCGATCCGTTTGGGAACGAGTTCGCCGAAAATCAGGGTGAAGTAAGAAAGAATCAATGTGATGACGACGACGGCAATGATGTCGAGAACGGCGGGCGAGGCCGTGACACCGATGGAAACCAGCCAATTCATGAACATGTCCGAGAAATGATCCGCCGCGAACGCGCTTCCGAGAAAGCCGGCCAGCGTGATACCAACCTGGATCGTCGCCAGAAACTTCGCCGGATTCGTCGTGAGGGAAAGGAGTCGCCCGGCACGCCGGTCCCCCGCTCCGGCCAGTCGACGCAATTTGTTGTCGTTGATGGAGATGACGGCAATTTCGGTACAGGCGAAAACGGCGTTCAGGCCGATCAGAATCACCTGGAGAAGCAAATGTCCGATGAGCGAATCGTGTTCCGACATGATAGTAAATGGGAAGGCAGAGCCGTTAAGTTTGGAGCGAGGGCGTCTCGCCTGCTTCGCAAGCGGAAATAGCCGATACAAACACAACCCGACCGCCCACTGGCGGGCGAGACGCCCACGCTCCAAGAGGAAAAACGGCGTAGATTGGCATCTTTCACTCCAGCTCCCGGATACGGGTGAACGGGAAATAGATTCGAATGGCTTTGCCGACGAGGTCTTGTCGCGAAACCGGTCCCCAAAAACGGCTGTCGTAACTCCCGGCCGAGTCGTCCCCCAAGAGAAAGTACTCGTCGGGACCGAGCGTGATCGGCAAGGAAATCCCTTTTTGCTTGAGATTTTCAAGACAGAAATATCCGAAATATCCGTCCCGCTTCGACGCAATCCTCTTGAAAATCGACGGTTCGGTCAACGGTTTTCCGTCGATCAGCACGTTCGGCGGTTCGATGTCGACCGTTTCCCCGGGCAATCCGACAATCCGCATGAGCAGGATCACCGGCGGAGAATCGTTGGATTCGGGAGAATCCGCCCGGTGTCGAAAAACCGCAAGATCGCCCCGCCGGGGTTCGCTCACGCGATAAATCCATTTGTTGGCAATGATATAATCGCTCCACTCCGTCGACGGCCTCGAATCCGAAGTCCCGAGCAGTGTCGGCGACATGGCCGTTCCCGTTACGATAAACCCTTCCGTGACGTACTCTTTGAAAATCGCGACGGCGGGATATGTAACGAAATCGGGCTCCAAGAATAGGAGAGCCACGAAGAGAACCCAACCGAAACAGCCGAGACGACGAACCGGACGGTGCGAGGAAATCAGAAGGCTGGGAAGGTAAATGACAAGTGAAACCGCGAGCGACCAGGCGAGAATCCCCGCGAATTGACCGGGTACGCTCGCCGCGGCGACCATTCCGAAAAGCCACGCGTAAAAACCGAGGAACCAGCCGAGCCCGAGCAATTTTTGCCCCGAAAAAAAATGGGCGGAACCCGGTATCAAAACCCCCATGACGACGCCGACCCAGCGCGGATAAGTTCGTGGGGCCTTATCTTGTGTTTCCGTTTTCAAACCGTCGGTTTCGTTCATGGCTTCGCGGGGACAAGGGGCTTCTTCGTTCAGGTATTATCACCGAGTATAGGGGCTCGGTCGCGTCGAAACAAGAGGAGTTGTTTCCAGCCGGGGAAATCATTATAATCCCGGAAAACGCGTCCGTCCCCACCTCGCAAAGCCGCTCAGCCGTCCAATTCCCATGTCGATCGCAGCCGTTTGCCCGGAATGTCAGAATACCGTTACGGCTCCGGAAGAGTACCGGGGCCGGAAAGCGAAATGCGCCAAATGCCGAACGGTTTTCATCGTCGGGCAGGCTCACTCCTCTCCTTCCGTTTCGGCGGCGGAACCGCGGGCGGCGGTCAAAACACAGCCCGTACCGAAAACCGTTTCGCCGTCGACTTCCGGCGTCAGGCCGACGGCCGCTCCGTCGCAAACGGGCGCGGCGGCGAAAGAAAAGATTCCCAATCCGCTGCTGCTTCGCGGACAAATCGCGCTGTGTCCGACGCTGCACACCAAGGATCAATTCAACCGGTTTCGCCAGACCATTTTGACGCCGCTCCAGGAGCCGATCGCGATGGAGCCCGTTTCGACCGGGTATAAACTGGCGTTGGGTGTTCTCGCGGCGATCCTGATTCTTTTGTTCTGCGCGTACCTCGGAATGATCGTCGGGCTTTGTTTTTTGGAGTATTATTACTTCACGGGGACATTCGAGACGTTTACGAAAGACTTGAAAGAACCGTTCGGGCCCGGGAGTGGTCGGGGCGCGGTCCTGCTCATCGCCGCTTACCTGGCCGTTCCGGTCGGGCTGGCGATGGTGATTATCGTGCTGGTCAAACCGTTGTTTTTCGGCTGGGGCGCGAAAGATAACCGGTTCGAAATTTCCCGGGAACAGGAGCCGCTTTTTTTCGAGTTCGTCGACCATCTGTGCGCTTTCGTCGGCGCTCCGGCTCCGCAGCGAATTTTCGTCGACTGCCAGGTGAACGCCGCGGCCGGTTTGTCGGAAGGATTTCTCGGCGCGCTTTTCGGCGGGAACCGCTGCGATCTGATGATCGGACTCCCCCTGGTCGCCGGAATGAAAACGTCGGAAATCGCGGGAATACTCGCGCACGAATTCGGACACTTCACGCAATCCGGAGCCCGCCGGGTCAGTTATATCGTTCGTACCATACTCAACTGGTTCGCGCACATCTATTATTACCGGGATCGCATGGACCAATGGATCTACGCCGGTTCGCAAGGCGGGCACTACGTGAATATCGTCTTCTGCTGGATCATCCGCGTCCTTCTCTGGTTGGCCCGACGTTTGATCTGGGTGTTCATGCTCCTGGGCAATTTCGCTGCCGGATATTTGTCCCGGCAAATGGAATACGACGCGGACGGATTCGAAATCAAACTTGCGGGGAGCAGAGGTTTTGCCGAATCGACGCAAAAACTTCTCACGCTCAACATCGCGAACACCAAGACGATCGACGATATCAACGCGATGATTCAGGAGGAGCGATTGCCAGACAATTATCCGCTGCTGATCGCGGCGAATATGGAAATCTGGGAAGACGATTGGAAATCGGCGGTCGTGAAAATCATCGACGAGAGCAAAACGGGGGTGTACGACACGCATCCGTGCGACAAGGATCGGATCGCCGCCGCGGAGAAAGCGGTCGAGTCGGGCGTGTTTCATTGTCGTCAACCGGCGAGCTTGTTGTTTCGCAATTTCCTCGGTCTTTGCAGGGAAGTGTCGGTCGATTTCTACCAAAATATCGTCGGCTTGACTTGGAAACCCGAAACCCTCAAAAATTCGGCTCCGATCGTCGATCAATTGCGGCGGGAAGGGGAATCCCGAAAAGCGGTTCGCCGTTTCTTCCTGAATTCGTACCTCGCGTACCGTTTTCTTCCTCTGAACCAGGTCGCGGCGTCCAAAAACGCCAAGGAAGCGCTCAACCGCCTCAAGCAGACTCGGGAAACGCTCGTCCATTCGGCCGGAGAGATTCACAAAGCCGTCAAAGCGTTCGACGACGCGGATACCTGCCGCTCCAAAGGGGAGTTTTACCGGGAATTGGTGCGCGCCGGAGTTCCACTGAAAAAAGCGGAAGACGGATTTCGTTTCCGTTCGCTCGGGGAAGCGAATCAGGAGATCCAGAAACACGAACTCGAATCGGCCCGGCGTCATTTGCAGATTGTTCGCCGTGATGCCGTCGTCGCCGAGCGGCTGTCTTGCGCCAGGGAACTTCTTGCGCAAAAGGAAATTCAGAATCGCATCGAACAAGGGGATGAATTGCATCGACGCACCGAAACGCTTTTCCCGATCCTTGAAAAATTGGGGAGTCTGCAAAACGAAATCGAGTCCGAACGAAAGAGATTCGGCTTGATCAGCTCGATCATCCCGCTTGTTTCCCACCTTTCGGACGTGCAGGCCAATTCTCTCCTGGGAGATTTCGATGCGCAATTGGCGCATTTCACGAGTATGGTTTTTCGGTTCAAACGAAGCTTCGGCGACCTTCTTTACCCGTTCGACCACGGCGTCGCCCGGCACAAGCTGGGGGATTACTTCGTTCCGGCCGAGAGCGAACTGTCGATGGGGCCGAAGGAATGTTTCGAATCGGTCAACCTGTTGCTCAGCCGTTTCTTTTCGACGAATACGCAAATTCTCGGCGAACTTTGTGCAATCGCCCTGACCGTGGAAACCGCTCTCGGACTCGCGCCGCTCCCGCTTCCCCCGGAGGAGTGACAGTCCGCCGACCATTGCGTCGAACGGGAAGGGAGAGTACAATTTCCGCTCGGGTTTTCTCGTTCTCTTCGGCTCTTTCCATGGATTCTCCCCGCAACATAAACCGCGCGATTTTCGAATCGAGCCTTGAAATCAAGTGCTTGTTCTTTTTCGGGTTGGCGCTGACGATCGTCATCGGGGCCAGTTTCCGGCTCTATTTTTACGTAACCGAAGCCCAAATCAAAGCGCAAAATCCGCAAACCGCCAATCTCCTGGTCGAACAGGATATGGTACTCAAACACTACGGGATTCTCAATAAGGAAGAAGGAAAGTACGACCCGCAATTCACCGACATGATGACCTCGATCATCGAAGGGTTGCGGCAGGAAGCCTTTCAAAGCCGGGCGTTTCGCTCTCCCGACTACGAAAAAAACACGTTCTCCAAAAACAAGGATCTCCTTCCCAAGGATGATTACGAGCGGGGACTAATCGAACATTTCATGGCCCCGCCCAAAGATTTTTTACCGGATCAGAGTGATCCTCGCGATTACGAGGATCGAATTGACACTCAAACGGGCGAATATCATTATTATCGTCCGGTTCGAGTGACGAGCTTGAACTGTACGAAGACTTGCCATATCCAAAAATACGATGATGCGCAACTGGGGGACCTGATCGGGATCATCCATGTGACGATTCCGAAACCGCCGGCTCAAAACGCGATCGCCAAGAATTGGGCCTGGCTTTTGAGCGTCTCGATATTATCCGCCTT
>JAVBTU010000144.1:0-2724 GCA_031556015.1 Thermoguttaceae bacterium | reverse complement strand
TTTCTTTTTGCGTACCGATCACACCGCACGCGACAAATAAGAGCAAAGCGGTCAAAGCAATAAGTATTGCCGTTCGTCGGCACTTTTTTTCATCAATGATTTTCGACAAAAGAATGGTCGAATGGAGCGATTCATGCTCCTTTGCGAAATCGAATAGGTCGCTGGAATAAGGCTGCAAACATTCGCGACAATAATGGTTTCCATCCCACAATTTGACCGTTTCCTGATCGTTTTCGCAAAGAGAACATTGCATGGGTTTCGCTTTTTTTCCGTTCCGCAAGTTTCGCTGCGCTTCACATGCGGCTCTTTGTGTTGCTGTTATTCCAGGGCGAGGGCTTCGACTTCGATTTTGACGCCGGCGGACATGACCGGGTCCAGCCGCAGTTCGGTGATGCGGCCTTTCCAACCGTCTTCTTCACGCAACGGAAGGACGTATTCGACAAACTCATTCGACGGTTTGAGGTTCGCTTGGACCGAACGCGTTTGGTGAAATTCCGGTTCCAATTCGGTTTTCCAGAAAAGTTCGAGCGTTTCGGTTTTCGGGCTGTCGGTCTTCAGGCGGACTCTAAATTTGCGAAACGCCGCTGCGGGCGAGCGGTCCTGCCCGACGGAAATCGCCGGATCGTCGGTCGTCGTTTCGAATGTCAGCCGATGGTTTTCGATCCGTAAATTGTTCACGCCCATCATTTCCCGCCAATCCTGCGGACTGCTGAAGATCCGTTTCCAATTGTCGTAATCGGTGTTTCCGTAGACCCAGGCGGTTTTGTTCTCGAACAGCGATTTCGGTAAATCGTACGGCCCCATGCCGATGTCCTCGGGAATCAAATCCTCATGCTCTTCCGGGGCGTCGGAAAAGACGCGACGGACAGCGTCAAGGTATTCGAAACCGTATTCCCGGTACGGCGCGATGTAATGCCCCTCGCTCCACTCGTTCCAGTTGTCGAGAATGACCATCTGGCTGCCGAGTTCGCCCGGATCGATATTCGTTTCTATGAAATCCTTCCCCTCGCGGAGCAACGTCTCGAAATCGCTCGGCGGCAGTTTCCAGATCGAACCTTCGTCTTTCCAGCCGCTCCACGCCTGCGAAAGCGTTACGATTTGCGGAATGGTGTCATGTTTTTGTTGCATCCTCGCGATCTGGTCCAATTGTGAATCGATAATCGCTTGAAAATCCGGCGGATAATGGATGTACCAACAATAAGCGAACGTGTAATCGAGGCCCATATTTTTGTACCGCGTGAGATGATTCGCATCGTTTCCGCGGTGTTCCCCGAGAAGAATCAATCCGCCGAATCCCGCCTTTTTGCAGGCGTCACGCATCAGGTCGAACGCTTTTCTCGCCTGTTCGTCCCCCCCGAGATCGGCGGACACGTCCTGCGGTTGATAGACGAACAGGACCGGCTTGTTATCGATTTTCAGGTAGTTGTCCCGCTTGAAGAACTTCTCGATCCAGTACGGTATCAGGTTGTCGAGCAGGTCCTTTTCGTCCGTGATCCCGGCGAAACCGCGGCGTTGGTTTTCCCACATGATCGTGAACTTCGTTTGATTGCCGAATCGGGATTGGAACAGGGCGTCGTCGAACGCGCTTTGTTCGAACATCGTCGTGATCGGCCCGCCCTGAGACGTGCGGTACCAGCAGTAAATGAAAAACGAAACGCCGTGCTCCAAAGCCCACTTCGTCTCCCAATCCGCGAGTTCCGGATTGTCCTGCGAGTAGATTCCCAAAGCCGGCGTCCGCTCCTGGTGTTTTTTGACGACCTGGTTCCACAAATCCGCGCGTTCCCGCTCCCAAAGCGGGCAGTTGTGGGCGCCGACGAGCATTTTCGTTTTCACCGGTTTCGGCTCGGGAATGTACGAAAGCTTTTCGATTTTGTGCGACGGCAAAACGATTTGCGAGATCGTCTTACGGTCCGTTTCTTTTCCGTCGACGAAAATCCGGAGCGTGAACTCGGCCTGCTCCGGCTTGGAGCAAACGCCTTTCCAGGAGTACGCCGTCGCATAACCGTAGGTATCGCCAGGTTCTTTCCGTTCGTCGGAAAAAACGCAACCGTCCGGTCCGGTCAAACGGCACTCGAACGACTCGTCGCCCGTGTTTTCGATTACGGCATTCATTTGAAACGGCCGTTCGGCTCGAATGAGCGGCTGCGTCGTTTGAAAACTGTTTTCCCGGATCGTGATCTCACCGAGCACCGACAAGGGAAGAGCGATAAGCAGAATTGCCGAAAGAAGGGGAAACTTGAGTGAAGGTGTCATTGGATAACGAAGAAAAAAGTGAATGCGTGTGAGTTAAAAAACATCCGACTGCAAACAGTTGCCTGTTTTACTGATGTCTGACACCTGAAGTCTGAAGCCTGCAACCTAATTGATCCATCAAAAACGCCCAGACGTCGGTCGATTCTTCGATGATTTTACTGATCGGTTTGCCGGCTCCGTGTCCGGCTTTGGTTTCGATCCGGATCAGGACCGGGTTCGGGCCGGTACTTTTTTCCTGGAGCGTCGCGGCGAATTTGAACGAGTGGGCCGGAACGACGCGGTCGTCGTGGTCGGACGTCGTGATCAAAACGGCGGGATAATCGACGCCGGATTTCACGTTATGCAGCGGCGAGTAGGAGAGCAGATATTGGAACATTTCTTCATTGTCCTCTGCCGTACCGTAATCTTTCGCCCAGGCCCAGCCGATCGTGAACTTTTGATACCGCAGCATGTCGAGTACGCCGACGGCGC
>JAVBTU010000176.1:0-8309 GCA_031556015.1 Thermoguttaceae bacterium | reverse complement strand
AAGGTAAAGCGGAAGGTAAAGCGGAAGGTAAGGTTGAATCCATCCTGGAAATACTTGATGCGAAATTCGGAAAGGTTCCCGCCAAATTGGCACAGGTCGTTCGGTCTCAAACGGACATGAAAATCCTGAACCAATGGATCGCCTTCGCCGTACACTGCTCCTCTCACCAGGATTTCCAACAAAAAATCGGCCGTTAGCTCAATCCCCATCATTCGTAATTAGTAATTCGTAATTCGTAATTCGTAATTAAAATATGGTTTCTCTAGCCGACAGTCTGGTCTCCAGCAGTGCCCGGAAGTTGCCGATCCGGGTCCGCACCGATTTGCAAGCGAAACGCAGCTTGTATCTCGGGCGGAGTTTCTGGATCATCAAGGATCCGGTCGGCTTGAAGTATTTTCGTTTCCAGGACGAGGAATACTGGATTCTCAAACAATTCGACGGCAACCATTCGCTCGACGAAATCAAGGAAGGATTCGAGAAGGAATTTCCGCCGCAAAAAATCACGCTCGAAGATTTGCAAAGTTTCATCGGGACGTTGCACCAAAGCGGTCTGATTCTCGCCGGCGTTCCCGACCAGGGGCACGAACTGCTCAAGCGCCGCACCAAACGACGTCGCAAGGAAATCATGGGCGCGAGGTCGAATATCCTTTGCATCAAGTTCAAAGGACTCGACCTGGACACGCTGTTGGGCAAGATGATCCCCTACGTTCGGTTTCTGTACCAACCGGCGACCGTCATCTTTTGCATGCTCTTCGCGCTCACCGCGTTGATGCTGGTCCTCGTGGAGTTCGACTACTTTCGCTCGAAACTGCCCGGCTTCCACACGTTTTTCAGCCCGGCGAACATGATCATGCTCAGCCTCACGCTCGGGGCGACGAAGGTACTGCACGAGTTCGGGCACGGCCTGACCTGTAAATACTTCGGCGGCGAATGTCACGAAATGGGTGTCATGATTCTCGTACTCACTCCCTGCCTGTACTGTAACGTTTCCGATTCCTGGATGCTGCCGAGTAAGTGGCACCGGATCGCGATCGGCATCGCCGGGGTCTATATCGAATGTTGCCTGGCCGCGGTTTGCACGTTTATCTGGTGGTTCACGACGCCCGGGCTGCTCAATTATCTGTGCCTGAACGTAATGTTCGTTTCCTCCGTCAGCACGGTGGTTTTCAACATCAATCCGCTGTTGCGATACGATGGATATTATATCCTGTCCGACCTGTTGGAAATTCCGAACCTGCGTCAGAAAGCAACGACGATCCTGACCCGCAAATGCTCCGAATGGTTCCTCGGCATGGAACAGCAGCCGGATCCGTTTTTGCCGAAGAAGAACCAGGTTTTCTTCGCGATGTTCACGGTCGCTTCGGTGATTTATCGCTGGATCGTCATGGCGTCGATTCTCTTTTTCGTTTACCGAATCTTCGAACCGGTCGGTCTGAAAGTGATCGGGCAGGCGATCGCCGCGATGTCGTTGTACGGGCTGGTCGTGATGCCGCTGATCAAGATCGGCAAGTTTTTTTGGGTGCCCGGGAGGATTTATCGCGTGAAAAAAGTTCGTTTTTATATGTCGTTGGCCGGATTCCTCGCGATCGTCGCGGCGATCGCGCTGGTCAAACTGCCGTATTCGGTCGTCGTTCCGGTCATTCTGGAATTGCGTTCCGCCGATTCGCAAGTGGTTTACGTTCCCCGTTTCGGCGGCGTTCTGGAAGCGGTCCACGTCCGTCCCGGCCAATATGTCAAGCAAGGGGAACTCCTTGCGGAAATTCGAAATCTGAAAGTGAATTCCGACGTCGCCGAACAGCAACGCAAAGTCGAGGAAAAAGAGATCGAACTCGCCTACCGGATACGTACGATTTCCACGCGCCCGGAGCGATCCGACTCCCTTGAGCCGGTCCGGAAGCAGTTGGCCGGGATGCGGGAAATTCTGGATCAAAAATTTCAGGAATATAACGAGCTGCAACTCCGCGCTCCCCGGGACGGTATCGTGGTGTCGCCGCCTTGGAAGCCGTATCGTGAACCGGTTCGCGGCCAACTCGTTTCCTGGTGGGGAACGCCGCTGGAGGAAAAAAATCTGGGAATGACGTTCGATAACGCCGCGACCGGGGCGATCTTTTGCAGCGTCGGCGATCCGAAAAAACTCGAAGCGGTCCTCGTCGTCAACCAATCGAAAATCGATTTCATCAAGGAAGCTCAAAAGGTCGAACTGAAGTTCGATGAATTTCCGAGTGAAACGTTTAAATCGACGATCGGCAAAAAAAACCTGATCGAGAGCAGTAGTATGGATACGATTCCCCCGGCTCTTTCGACACGAGGCAAGGGGGAAGTGCCGACGACGACCAAAGACGGCGTCGAAGTTCCCAGTAGTCCGTCACACCGCGATCTCGTTCCTTTGAACAACGACGACGAGCGCTTCGTCGTCGGCATGACCGGATCCGCGAAAGTTCACGTCGACCCGCAATCGCTGCTCCAGCGTGGAATCCGGCTGTTCAACGAAACATTTACCTTCAAGCTTTAACGAGGGGAACGAGGTATGCCCAAGGGCATACCGTCGCCTCGACCACCGACGACCGGACGACGCCGCTTTCGGCAATTTCGCTCCGGTCCCATTCCGGAGTTCCAAACATGAATCCCAAAGACTATTACAATCTCGCCGGTGAATCGCCTCAGGGACCGCCCGGTACGCCGCCGGGCGCCGGACCGGGGAACGTCGTCTATTATCCGATTCCGGTTGCGCCGCGTCGAAATTCGATTTTAATGTCGTTTTTTCTGTTCCTGTGCGGACTCGTCGCCGTCGCGGTTTTCATGTTCTTCATGGTCGGGCTCGTGCTCTCCCCTTTTCTCGCCCTCATGCAGCCGGAGCGATTCGCCCTGAGCGAAGGTATCCTTCCGGAAAAGTACGTTTCCGGCAACAAAGCCGCCCGGGATAAGGTCGCCGTCGTTACGATTTCCGGAACGATTATTGGCAGCGATGACGTTTTTATAAAAAAACAGATCGACTCGGTCGTCAAGGACAAGAGCGTCAAAGCGGTCGTTTTGCGAATCGTTTCACCCGGAGGAACGATCTCCGGGAGCGATTACTATCTGGAGCAATTAAAGCAAATGAAGAGCGACCGAAAGGTCCCCGTGGTCGTGAGCATGGGGTCCATTGCGACCAGCGGCGGGTATTACGTCGCCATGGTCGGCGATTATCTCTACGCCGAGCAAACGACGATCACCGGTTCCATCGGCGTGATCGCCCCGATGTACAACCTTTCCGAACTCTGCCAAAAAATCGGCGTCAGCGCCGATCCGATCGTCAGCGGTCCGATGAAAGGTATGGGAAACATCACCAAGCCGATGAGCGAAGACGAGAAAAAAGTCTGGCAAGCGTTGATCGACGACAGTTTCAAGCATTTCAAGGCGATCGTCCGGGAAGGACGCCCCCAATTCGCGGCCAAACCGGAAGAGCTTGACGCCATCGCGACCGGACAGATTTACACCGCCACACAGGCGCTCGACAACGGCTTGATCGACAAAATCGGGTTTGTCGACGAAGCGATCGAACACGCGATGACCGCGGCCGGGCTCAATTCGAACAATTGCAAAGTCGTCAAATACACCTCCGTCAAAGGTTTGGTCGACATTCTTTTGGAGGGTCGGTCGGAAGAAACCGCGACGAAAGCGGCGCTGTTCAACATGCTCGCCACTCCCCAGCCGTACTACCTCATGCCGGGCGCTCTCCCGTCGCCGGAGGAAAATTAGCCCGTTAGCCCCGCCGCCCGCGGCGGGCCTGCTCCGGTATCACCGCTTCCTTTCAACTCATAAAGCCCCGGGAGCTGTCGGTACGCTTGGGCGGCGTCCAGACCGTATCCGACGACGAATTTCAACGGCACTTCGAAGCCGACGTAATCGACCGGAACGTCGGCCGCTCTCGCTTCGGTTTTATCGAGCAACGTGCAAACGCGGACGTCCTGGGCGCCCGCCTTGCCGAGATGATCGAGCAGCGTCGCCAACGTGAGCCCGGTATCGACGATGTCTTCGACGACGAGGACCCGACGGTCTTTCAGATCAATTCGCGGGGACAGTTGCATTTGGACCGTTCCCGAGGACCGCTTTTCATTGCCGTAACTGGACAACGACGCGAATTCGACTTCCACGGGAATCGACAGCGATCGGGTCAAGTCGGCAAGAAAGATGAAACTCCCTTTGAGAATGCCGAGAACGATCAACGGCCGCCCGTCGGCTCTCACCGCATCGGCGAAGTCGCGGGAAATTTGTGCGCCGAGTTCCCGAACGCGAACGGAAATCGTCGACGCCCCGATCAGCTCCGTCAAGGATGCGTCGGTTTGTTTCAAGCGGGACACCGGAATTTCCATGCGATAATCTTCCATGAGAAAGCCGTTTCCGATATCGGTCGTCAGTTCGCCGGTTTCGGTGAAGCCGATTTTACCGTATGCGGCAATCGAAGCGGCATTGTGCTTATTGACGGTCAACCAAACGACGCTTTCCGGACCGGGATTCATTCGGTCCAGCGATTCGCGAAGAAGAAGCCGCCCGAGCCCTTGTCCGCGACACGATTTCTCGAGATACAGCTTGCTGAGAAAAATCCAACCGTTCTTTTCGTCTCGAAGCGAGCAGTATCCGTGATACCGTCCGTTTTCCTCCGCGACGAAATACCGGTATCCTTCCCCGTCGATTTGACGCCGCATCGCTTCGGCGCTCTGAAAATGCTCCAGCATGTACCGAACCTGCTCCGGCCCGATGATCGGCGTGTAATGCTCCGTCCAAATTTCCGCCGCCAAAACCGCAAGTCGCTCCAGATCGGAGTCGCAATGAATCTCTTGAATACGCATGATAAAAAAAATTGCAAAGAGCCGGGGATGAAGGCGGTATTCCGCCGTAATCCCCGGGTTACCCACGCCGTTCTTCCGCCGCACTCGGTCTTGAATACCGCGGGACTATGGTCCATAAATCGTCGAACTCCCCTCGGACAAAACGGTGTGAAGCAATATACCCGATGTGCGCCGCTTGCGGGTCCCAACGGGAACGGTCGTCCAAAACGATTCCCGGCGGCACGTTTTTTTCGATCCGATGAAGGATCGGCCCCGTAAAAACCGTGTCGCCCGCCCCGTTTTGTCCGAAATCCCACCACTGTGCGATCGTCAGGATCCGTTGAGGTCCTAAAGCGATCGGCAGCTCGTCGCCGATTGTGAAGTTCCGTGCAACGACTTCCGACCGCTGCGCGTCGACGGCAACGGAAACATGCTTGGCTCGATTGCCGACTCCGACCGCCAAAGCGAGGAGCGTATCGACCCCTAGGATTTTCGCTCCGGTTGCGTAAGCGAACATTTTCGCGGTCGCGATTCCGACGCGCAGGCCGGTGAACGAACCCGGCCCGACACCGACGGCAACACATTCCACGTCGCGACTTTTCCAGCCGATTTGTCGCAAAAGTTCACGAATCGCGGGAGCGAGCGTTTGGGCGCTACGACCTTCCGGGCGGGCTTCGCCGATCAATCGGAAATCGTCCCACGCGGCAACCGTCGCGTTTTTCTCGGTGGTTTCCAAGGCCAGTATTCGACTCATGCTAGAAACTAAGGGAGAAGTTTACAATCGGGGGGTATCGACACGCCCCCTCTTTTTTATCATAATGAAAAACGTGAGATTGAAAATCAGTGGGATACGGTTCCCGTTATTTTTCGGTTCGTGCGTCCTGTTCAGGGAAAGTCGGCCTCTTTTCTCGTCATTTTAAATCATTTCATCCTTCGTTCCGGTTAGGTGCCCCTTTGAAGCGAGCCATTATGAGTGATAGTCACAGTAATCTTGAGGCACTTGAAGCGGTACTCAAAGATATCGATTCGCAAAACGTTGACGAAATTTACTGCCTTGGCGATTTGGTCGGATACGGTCCGAATCCGATCGAAGTAACCGACTTGGTGATCAAACGCGTCAAAGTCTGTCTCTTGGGAAATCACGATCAGGCGACGCTGTTCGATCCGGAAGGTTTTAACGCTGGAGCGGAGCAGGCGATTTATTGGACCCGGGAACAACTGGAAAGCAGCGGCGACGCGAGGGCTTCGAAGCGTTGGGATTTTCTCGGCGAACTTCCCCGACAACGGCGGGAAGACGATTTCCTGTTCGTTCACGGCTCGCCCCGCAATCCGCTCAACGAATACGTGTTCCAGGAGGATATTTACGATGAAAAGAAAATGGAGCGGCTTTTCGCGGTCGTTCCGAAATATTGTTTCCAGGGGCACACGCATGTTCCCGGTGTTTTCACCGAATCGCGTGAATTCCTGGTCCCTCACGAAATCGACTACACCTACACACTCGGCCCGGCCAAGGCGATGATTAACGTCGGCTCCGTCGGACAGCCCCGGGACCGCGATCCCCGGTCGTGTTACGTGATTCTCGAAGGAAACATCGTCACGTTTCGAAGGGTCGAATACGATTTCGAAAAAACCATTGCGAAAATTGATTTGGTTTTCGATCTCGACAATTACCTTGGAATCCGCCTTCGCAGCGGAAGATAAAAAATAGATTATCGAGCCGCACGTGAAGCAAAGCGAAACTTGCGGAACATCAATCGGTGTTTTATTTCACCGAGCCGTTTCTTGACAGGAGAGCAAATCATGTCTTTTTCCTCCCTTATCCTTTCGATCGTACTCGCATTTTGCACCCTTTCCCTTTCCGCCCAGGAGAAAGCGCCGGCCGGCGGGGTCAAGCAGATCGACCCGTTCCGAAAAGAAGAAAAGTCGAAAAGCGTCGAAAAAAAGCCGAATCCTTTTCAGGATTTACTGAACCAAAAAGTCGAGCTTCCGAAGAAAAAACGCCAAGCGGTCGCTCCGAAGAAAAAAACTACGGAAGGGTCGGACAATCCGTTCGAGACCGTGGACGAGGGAAATCCTTTCGGAGACGGTCCGGCGAATCCGTTTATGACCGACGATTCGGACGATCCGTTCGGTGGAAACGGCCCCGCCAATCCGTTTGATTCCGACGATTTTGGCGAACCGGAAAGCATCAATCCCTCCAATCCCTTCGCGGCCGGCGACCCTTTCGCCGACGAAGATCCTCGCAATCAAGGGGCACTGCCGTCGAAAGCCGCCAAACCCAAAGGCCCGACGAATCAGGCGAAACCGAAAACGAAAGTGCCCGATTCCGACGAACCGTACACAAATCCCTTTTTAGATTAAGGCTCCCGCTGAAAAACAAGCGGCAAGTTTGGAATAACATTCGCTCATGTCATGCTGAGGTTCCCCGAAGCATCTGGTTTCAAGCTTTTCTCGCAATGCAATGCGTGTTGGCCGGATACACCGGATTTCCTTCGAGTACTCAGGACAGGCTTTCGCTCCGTGAGTCCACTGCGCTCAGAAGGACAAAACTTGCCCGTCAATTTCCGGCGATAGCCTCGAAGTTGAATCCGTCCTCCCATGTCCGATTATCAATCGAAACTCCTGATCGCTTCGCCTGCTTTAGCGGATCCGAATTTTCGGCAATCGGTCGTACTCGTTCTCCGCGGAAACGACGAGGAAACCTTCGGGATCGTCTTGAATCGTCAATCGGACAAGAAGATTTCCGACCTTTGGGAATCGATATTCGAGCGTCCTTGCGATTCGAAACAGCTTCTTTACCTCGGTGGACCGGTTTTCGGGCCGTTGATCGCGTTGCATACAACTGAAAGTTTCGCCGACGCCGAGGTGATGCCCGGCCTCTATTTTTCCACGCAAAAAGAATCGATCGAAACGCTGGTCGAAACGAAACGGCATCCGTTCCGTCTTTTCGTCGGCGGAGCGGGGTGGGGAAAAAAACAGCTCCACACGGAAATTGAGCAAGGCGCTTGGTTCGTGATCCCTGCGACCATCGGCGATGCGTTCGACGATCCGACGGAACTCTGGAAAAAATCACTCGACCGCGTCGGCCGCGGCCTTCTTTCTTCGATTTTGCACCGCAATACGCTCAAAGACGATCCGGCTTTGAATTGAATATTGAGTCGCTCTCATTCTTTTGTGATTTTTCGAGACACTGATGTGTGACGGCGGTTGATTTTAGTCCTAATCCGTTTCAATAAAAAGAGATGCGAACAGGGAGCGTTTGCCGTTGAGGGGCAAGATTCGTTCGGAGAAACAACCTCTCCCGCCCTGAAAGGGCAGCGCGTAACAGCCCAGGGCAACGCCCTGGGTTCACGGTACCGGTCCCTCACGGTCGCCCTGAAAGGGCAGTGCATCAGCGAGGTTTCCACTGCCCTTTCAGGGCGACATTGTTTCCTGGCGCGTTATCCCAGGGCGTCGCTTCGCTTTGCCCTGGGCTGTTACGCACTGCCCTTTCAGGGCGGA
>JAVBTU010000210.1:0-9995 GCA_031556015.1 Thermoguttaceae bacterium | reverse complement strand
GAGGTAATCCATCGTGTTGTCGATAATGTGCGTCTGCCTGACATCGTCCGGTTTCGCGAACTGGTTCATTGCGTTGGCGGTCGCGTTGCTTTCGTCGGTGCGACCGACGAGGGCGTATCCGACGCAAAGAATCGCACACGCTTTGAGGAATTTTTCTTCGGACAATTTTCCCTGCATCGAAACTTCACCGGTAGAACCGTCCCCCCCGTACGACGAGCCGCGTCGTTTTCGTTCCGGCGGGTCGAAGTAGGCCCAGGTCATCTGGCGTGGTTTCGCATCGTATTTTTTCCGAAGAAGAATTTCCAGAATCGAAATCGCCTTGTTCCGGTCGTTATTCACCATCGCCTGGACCGCTTGCAAGAGTTGAATTTCGTCCTTCACGGACTGACTCCTGGGGTCCTGGTCCAAACTCGCGAGGAGTTTTGAAGCTTCCTCGTACTGTTTCAACCCGAAAAGGCAGCGGACGTTGAGCAGGTAATCCTCGACGGTCGGTCCCGAAATTTTCGAGATCAGATTCAGAGCTTCCTGGTATTTTTCCAGACCGGCAAGCGATTTGGCGCGAACACGAATGGAGTCGTTGCGGAAATCGCTCGACGGATATTGTCGCTCGAAGTTCGCCAAAGTCGAAATCGCCTGTTCGTAATTTCCTTGCTCATAATACATCAGCCCCCATTCATAGTAAGCGTTTTCCGTTTGCGAACCGTTCGGCTCAAACGCCAACTGCCGGAAAATCTGGGCCGCGTCGACGTATTTACCCAGTCGGGATTTGGCCCAACCAAGCCCGAACAGGCTCTCTTTGTAATAGTCGCCGTCCGGGTAAACGTCGGTCGACGCTCCGAAATAATACTCCGCTTCTTCGGCGTAGGTCCTTGCGACGGAGTTATATCCTTCGCTGATCGAATAGGCGTAATTCTGCTTGGCGATGTCCCCGAGATACGGCAACGTCCAGGCGTTGAACGGATCGTCGCTGAATTCCACCAGGAACGCGTAGAGATACCGCCGCCCGTTTTCCAGATCACCTTGCTGATAGGCGATTTCCCCCGCCCGAAACAACGCCTGTCGCCCATAGGCCTGGCTGTGCGCGGTCGCCATTTTCGGCTGGATATTCGTTTTATAGTAGTTGGTGTCGAAGAAACTGTCTTTGGGGACGACTTTGATCGCCGAGAGCTGATTGCCGAGAATATCGTCCAGATAGATGAACGCTTCGTCGTATTTTTCTTTCCGAATCAGGCATTGGGCGAGGTAAAAATCCGCTTTGGATCGCTCCGCATGTTTCGGATTTGCCGTGAGAAACCGCTTGAATTCGCTGATCGCCCGATCGTCCTGCCTGTCGTTGTAATACGACAGCGCAATGTTGAGCGATTCGGAAGCCTGATCGGCCGCTGAAAGAATCGACGCGCCAGCGTCCCAGAAAACGGCACCCGCAATGAAAAGCGCCAAGATGGAACGGTATCCTGAAATTCGGGAAAATGTCGACATGCGATCACCAAAATCCTTTTCGGTCGTTGCGGCATTTTCAGGTTTTCGGCCGAATCATCCTGAAAAATCGTGCATCCTTGCCGCGTCAATATGATTACGAGCGGGAGTATACAGGATTTTTCCGATCTCGCCAAGACGAATTTTTGATAAAAAATCGAGCGGATAGACTGCCCGATTATTTTGCCGCCCTTTTTTTGGGATGCTGCTTTTTGAGTTCCTGCATGAGGAAATTGATCATCAGGCAGTATTCCCGGATCGCGGTCGCGAAATCTTGCGTCCGGATCGCGTGGAGAGCCGCCTGTTCCCGGGGATTCGCTTTGTCCCAGGGAATGTCCCATTTGTTGCCTTGCGTGACTTGCCGGAACTGTTGGAGAATCGAAGCGAGTTTTTCCGTAAACTCCGCGCCGGGCGGACACGAGTAAGACGTGTACGGCCCGCCGCCGTAGGATTCGTCCGGTGTGGGGTACGGAAAGGAGGAAAACAAGTATTCCCTCGCATTCCAAAAGTACGCAATCAGCCCGATCAAAGTTCCGCCCCCGCCGAGAAACGCGAAAAAAGCATAATCGAAAAAGACTCCGAACGACATGATCAGGAGCATCAAACCGGTCGCGAGGAGCGAAATCTTGGCGGCGGCGGGAAAAACCGGTCTGCCCGAGACTGCGGCGTCAAAGTCGATCGCTTCGGCGACGATGAGAGTGATGTTGTCCGGTCCGCCGCGCAAATTCGCGAGATTGATTAACGTTTCCGTCGCTTCGTCCGGCGTCATGACTTGGAGGATTTGACCGATTTCGCGATCGTTGACCTGCCCGCTCAACCCGTCGCTGCAGACGAGAAAAATGTCGCCGACTTCGATCGAGTACGGACCTTCGAGATCGACTTTCAGCTTTTCGGTCGGTCCGAGGGAGCGCGTGATCTGGTTTCGCGGAATGTCCGGCGGCGCCTGATCGAACGGAAGTTTGAACGCGACGCACACTTCCCAAACGAGCGAATGATCGAACGTGAGTTGTTCGATCGTTTGGTTTCTCCAACGGTAAACCCGGGAATCGCCGACGTGCGCGATCACGGCGCCTTGCGGCAGGAGCAACAGGGCGTCGACGGTCGTTCCCATGTCGCGAAAGGTGTCGTCTTTGTCGCTTTTTTCCCGAATTCGGTTATGCGCGTCATAAACCGATTGTTGCAGCGCACGGGGCGGAGATTCTTTCGCACGCTTGGACTAGCTCATCGCGATCGTTTCCGTTGCCGTGTGAGAAGCGACTTCCCCGGCCGCATGGGCTCCCATCCCGTCCGCGACGATCAACAGATGTCCCCGCTCCATCCATCCGCGAGGGGTGTCCGCCAGAACCACGGCATGGGAATCCTGATTGTTGGCGCGTCGCAACCCGATGTCGGTTTTCGCCGAACATTGGATCGACATCGTCCATCGAGGTTGGGAAGTATCCATGCGAAAGAAAGCGGTTGTAACGATTACGCAGCCGGGCTCGATTCTCCACGACTAAGTATAGCTTTTAAAAGACGGCTTTGACAAAATCCTCGGGTAAAATCGTCGGAATCGACCTGATCGAAAGTATGTTTTCAGACAGGGCAAGAATTCGAGAGGGAGAAAGTCTCAAGTCCGACGAAGACCTTGACGAAGTAACGAAAACTTCATCCACCTTGGAGTCCATGTCGATGCAACTCATTTTAGCCAGCCGGTCTTCGCGTCGCAGCGAACTTTTAAACGCCGCGGGGTATCGTTTCGAAGTGATCCCGGCCGACGACGACGCCGAGGACGCCCGACGCGACGAGGAAACGCCGGTCGATTATGTTCGACGTTTGGCCCGGCAAAAGGCGGAAAACGTCGCCGTGAGAATCGAAACGGGATTGGTGATCGGCTGTGACACCATCGTCGTCGGTCGCGGGGAGATTCTCGGCAAACCCGTTGATCGCGAGGACGCCCGGCGTATGCTCGCCCTGCTTCGGGGAACGCGACATTTCGTGATCACGGGAATTTGCCTGTGGAGTCGACCGGGCGATTCGGTCGATCTTCGGGATGAAACGACGACATTATTCATGCGCGATATTTCCGATGAACGGATCGAAGACTATCTCGATTCCAATCTTTGGTTTGATAAAGCGGGCGGCTTCGGCTATCAGGATCGCAACGACTGGCTCGATGTCGAAAGCGGCAGCGAGTCGAACGTCGTCGGACTCCCGATGGAATTGCTCGGCGAAATGTTCGACCAAGCCGGTTACATCGCCGCCTCGGAATCGTAACGAAACACGGTCGTCGGAATCGTCTGATGTTCGACGATGTTAAAGAGCGGCCCCCATTCGTCGAACGATTTTTTCAGGTCCGCCTCTTTTTTCTGGGACGCCCAAAGGACTTTGATCGCCGGACCGCAGTTTCCCTTTTCAATGTCGCCGACGGACGGCAACGTCGAAACGATCGTCCCCAAAAAGCAGAGCTTGCGAAGCGTCAGGTATGCGACGAGGTAATCCGCCTGTCGACTGGGGGCGAACCGGAAAAACGTTTCGTAAGTGTACGCCCCCTGTTTGAGCGCCCCGAGCAGTTGTAATTCCGTGTTCGGATTCAATGTAAACGCCGTCCCGAGCAGTTTCTCCGGATCGGTCACGACTTCATGCTCCATGAGCGAACGGATGATACCGTCGATTCGCTGTAAAACATTCGCGTTCGCCGGGGGAAACGTTTTGGGCAAGAGTTTCGTCGCTTTATTGAGATCGGCGATTCCATCGAGGAGGATGTCCATCAACTCCTGCGACATCGGCAGCCGGTCCTTGCGGAGGAAATCGAGCAGCGTTTCCATGCCGTGCGCCAAATCGGCGGAATTCGTCGCCCCGAGCATCGTGAAGTTCCCTTTGGCCGCATGGAGCCTTCGGAAACATTCTTTCATCAATTCCGGATTCGTCGATTCGTTTTCGAGCGTGAGGAGATTATCCTGAAGCTCGATCAATCCGCGGGAAAGTTCGTCGAGCAGGTCGCTTGCGTCCCCTTCGGACAATTCTTTCTGGCCGCTTTCGAGGCGATCGGCAATTTCGTCCCGCTTCATGGTCAACTTCGCCTTTTGGACGAGTTCTTCCTGGGAATGGGACATCACGACCTGGCCGGCAACCCCGGTCGGTTGGTATTGGGACGTGTCCGTCTTTTTCGCCGCGCTGCCGAACGAGGTATCGACTTCCGGCGCGGCGACGTTGTCCAACGAATCTCCAACGGCAAGCGTGAGCAAAACGTCGACGTCGACGGTCAAACCGATCCGACCTTCGCTGATAATGCAGGTTCCCGCAATTCCCTGAGCGCTGACGCCGAACATGTCGGTGTTGAGCGGGACGTTCACCAATTTTTGCGGCGAGAGAAATTCGCTCACGACGATCGCGACCTGTTTTCCGCCCCCTTCGAGAACGGCGATCGGAACGACTTCCGAATCCCGTTGCCAAACCGGCGCCAGCCCGAAAAGCGTCCCGATGTCGAACAGCGGAATCGGTTCGTTCATGTACTTGACGAACGGTTCGCGGTCCATGGTCGAATGAATCTGATTTTGCCGAAATCCCTGCAACGAAAGGACTTTATCGATGGAAAACGCGAACAGCGTCGAACCGCCGCGAACGATCAACGCGTCGATAATGTTGACCGCTTTGAGTTTCGGAATAAGCATCCGAAAGGTGAAACCGACTTTCGGGACGTTCGCGATCGACATTTCGCCGCCGAACTCGCGGACCATCGTCCGGACCAAATCCATACCGACGCCGCGTCCGGACGTGTCGGTCGCTTTTTCCCGCGTCGAGAAGCCGGACGAACAGATCACATTGAGCAGGTCCGGCGTTTCCCCCGGCTTGAAAAGCCCCAGCGCGGCCGCTTTTTCGAACACTTTTTTCTCGTCGATTCCGCGACCGTCGTCGATGACGAGGATTTCCGTTTCGTTCTCATGCTCGATCGCGCGGAGAATGATCGTTCCTTTTTCCGGTTTTCCGTCCCGGATACGCTCGATCGGCGATTCCAGGCCGTGGTCGGCGGCGTTGCGGAGCAGGTGCAGCAGCGGCTCGACGAGTCGTTCGGCGAGCGCTTTGTCGATGAGGACTTTTTCCCCTTCGAGTTTCAGGTCGATTTCCTTTTTCAGATTCCGGCCCAAATCACGAATCGGTCGCCGGAACATACTGAACGTTTCACCGATTTCGACCATGCGGATCGCCATGACCAGGTCGTGCAAATCCTGGCTGATGCGGCGCGACGTTTCGTTGGCCGACTTGATCGTTTGCAGGTTCGAATCGTCCAGCGGTTTGTGATACGTAACCGCGTCGACCATCGTTCGCTGCAATTCGTGCAGCGTCGAACTGGTGATGATTACTTCCCCGGCGAGGTTCAGTAATTTGTCGAGATGTTCGATCCGGACGACCATTTTGTCGACGGACCGAGCGCTGGAAAGACCCGGATCAGCCATGTTGCAGAACCCTTTCTATGACGTGCGCGACGATTTCCTTGTCGAACGGTTTCGGGAGAAAATCGTCCGCTCCAAGCTTCAAACCTTTGATCACGTTACGCGCGTCGCTTTCAGTCGAGACGAGTACGAACGGCGTCCGGTCGAACCACGGCTCCATCTGGAGCTTATGGCAAAATTCAAACCCGTCCATCTGCGGCATACTGATATCGGAGAAGATGATAATACAGTTTTGGATTTTGTCCCGCAGTTTTTCCAAGGCGTCTTTGCCGTTGACGGCTTCGTGGACGGTGAAACCGAGTTCCTGGAGGATCGTCCGAAAGATACGTCGAGTCGGTACGGAATCGTCGACGATAAACGCTTCCGGATTCGGCGGAAGGATCGCTTTGAGTCTTTCTGAATGATTCATGTTCGGACGAAAGGCTTGGTCGGAAAACGGAGAATTTCGGGAGGAGTTTGTCGGCCAAACTCCCCGGTCGAATTATCCCTACTCCGCAATTCTAGGTCGGTATCTCCGAACGGTCAAACGAAGTTATGGAAAAAAGAAACCGGCGAGGTTCGGAAACACCTTTTTGTTCGATTGTAGGGAAGGTAAGGACCGAAACGGGAACTGAAGGTTTGTGTGGGCGGCTTTCCCCGGGTTGCGTTCCTCGTGGTACGGCGAAGAGCGGCACTCCAATCGCAAAATTATCGGACTTCTCGCATTTGACGAGAGTATCGTTTACACTGGAATCCTTCTCAATTTCTCCAACTTATCCCTCCCGAGGATTCTCCATGACACACATCTCCACGAATCGTCGCGGTTTTCTCAAAGCGGCGGCGGCCACGGTCGCCGTTCCCTCGCTTATTCCCCGCCATGTTTTAGCCCAAGACGGAAATCCCGGCGCCAACGAAAAAGTCGTTGTCGGCGTCGTCGGGGCGGGCTATCGTATTCGAGAAATCATGAATTGGCCGAAATTGATGCGGCTGCAAGCGATTTGCGACGTGCAGGATTCCCAAATCGATTTGACGATCCACGGCAATCCCAGCGAGTACCGAACCTATCCCGGCTACAAAACCCTGGATCCCGCGGCGGAAAAAGCGGTGCGGTACAAATATTACCTCGACATGTTCGACAAGGAAAAACTCGACGGCGTGTTCATCACCACGCCCACGCATGTTCGCGCGAGAATCACGCTTTTCGCCTTGGCGGCCGGTTTGGACGTTTACGGCGAAAAACCGTTTGCACTGACAGCCGAGCAGGGGCGTGCGGTCGTCGACGCCGTCAGAAAATACAAACGAGTCTACCAATGCGGCGCCCAAGCGAGGTCGATTCCGCTGAACCAATGGGCCGTGAAACAGCTTCACGAGGGAGCCTTGGGCAAGATTGCCCGCGCCGAAATGACCAACTTCCTTTCTCCCGTCGACTACAAACCTCTCGACGTCGCGGAAGAGTGTCCCCAAGATCTCGATTGGGACGCCTGGTGTGGGCCGGCTCCGCTTTATCCGTTCCAGGCGATGCTTTTGGGAAGTACCGAAGGGTGGGGCCAATTCCGCGACTACGACGGCGGTGGAACCACCTGGGGGATGACCGGCTTTGGAACGCATGCGTTCGATCAAATTCAGTGGGCTCTGAATAAGGACAAGGAATTGCCCGTCGAAATCCAGGCGACCGAGCCCGAAAACGCCAAAAATCGAAGCCCGTTCGTGATGAAATACGCCGACGGAACGGAAATCGTCATTCGGGAAGAAGGGGAAAGCGCCAACGCGTTCGGAGGGTTTTTGTACGGCGACAAGGGCAAAGCGGAAATCACACGCGGCCAATTCCGGACCAACCCGAAGACAATCGGGGAAGCGGCCCCGAAGGACATTCGCCGCGACGAACTGGACCACGTGAAAAACTGGCTCGAATGCGTCAAAACGCGAAACGATCCCCGCACATCGGTGGAAATCGCGCACCGTCATACGATGTTGTGCCATTTCGGCGTCATCGCCCGCGAAGTGAACGCGAAATTGAAATTCGATCCCGAAACCGAAAAATTCGACAACGATGCGGCCAACAATCACCCTTCGATGAAACGCGCCGCCCGGAAAGGGCACGAATTGCCGAACGTGTGACGAATCTTCCTGGAGTACGGGCGCCTCGCCCGTAAAAACAGGCGACTTTTTCGAATCCCTATCGTACCCTCTACCCTTCACTTTCCATGATCTCTCGAAAAACATTAATTTTCTCGGCACTCGTCGCTTTCGTATTCGTTTGTTTTATGACGATTCAAGCCGTTCCCGCGGCGACGAAGCCGGTCAAGGTTCTCGTCGTAACGGGAATCGAATACCACGCCTGGCGGGAAACCGCCCCGCAGATCGCGAAGCAATTGGCTTCATGCAAGGATTTGGACGTTCGGCTCGAACCCGATTACAATATTCTTTGTACCGACAAAATTTTCGATTACGACGTCATTTTTTTCAATTTCTGCAATTTGCGGGAGTATGAAGACACCCCAGACGACAATCTCGCGCTGGACAACATCGAAAAATTCCTCAAGCAAGGCAAAGGAATCATCCTTTACCACCTGGCGATCGGCATGTTCGAGAAACACTCCGATCGCGTCCTGAAAATGACCGGTCGCAATTACGACCGCGACGTTCAGGGGCACGATCCTTTCCGGGAGTTCGAGGTCCGGATCATCGACAAAACTCACCCGATCACGAAACATATTCCCGACTTCACGTTGCCCGACGAATTGTACACGTGCCTCGGGGGCGATCTTCCGATCCACGTTTTGGCGGAGTCGGAATCGATCACTCTCAAGGAACCGTTTCCCATGGCTTATCTGTACGAATACGGCGGGGGAAACGTTTTTACGACCGTATTGGGACACGATTTGCAGGCGCTGCAATCGCCCGAACTCGCCACGCTCTTGCGTAACGCCGCGCTATGGCTCGGAAAGAAAGAGGTCCCGACCGATCTGATGAAAGTGGTGCCCCCCGCGAAGCCGATTCCTACGGGAAAAATTTATCCGCCGGACGAAAAAGCGAATCGGGAACGGGTCGAACAGTTGCAGAAGCGTCTGCCGGAAAATGAAAAGATCGTGCTGTATCTCGACTGCGGACGGGAATGGGACAAAGCGGCGGCGTCCGGAGAAACGTTTTCCGTAACAGGCGATTGCCATCGTTTTCCCGGCTCGCAGGATTGCTGGGAAAACGAAACGCCGAACCAGGAACACGTCGCGTTCGGCAATCCGGCGCTCATTTCGATCGCTAAACTTGATCCTGAACAAAAATATCGTATCGGCCTGACATGGTGGGACTACAACGCCGCCGGTCGCGTGCAATCGATTCAACTTCGCTCGAAAGACGGGGGGCGTAACGAAACCGTGGTCGAGAAAGTCGCGCTTCCCAATTTCGCGGTCGATCAACGGATTCCCGAAACCAGGGAGTTCGCGATTCCACCGGCTTTTGTCAAAGACGGAAGTTGCGATTGTCTCATCAAACTCGAAGGCGGCCCCAATGCGGTGATCTGCGAAATCTGGCTCGTCGAAGTTCAATAATCGACAATCGCCTTCAAGTCCTAGTGGAGCGTCCAACTTAAAACGGCATGTTGATTTTTTTGGTTAAGATAGGATGACAGACGGCAGACGTCAGAAAGCAGAGCGGGGAAATTGCTTCGCAATTTGAGGGGTATGTTGATGCTTAGAATGATGTGCGATATGATTTTTCCGCCGTCTTTGATGACCGTTCAAGCCAACATAAAGTTTTGTCGTTGACGAAAGTCGCACGTGAAAGATCACCTCCTCGATTTGCGAAAGATTCCCTCGGCGGTCTCAAAGATTCCGGAATTCGCCGCGGCGATCGCTTCGCTCAAAACCGGACACTCCGTTTCTCTTGATGGAGTGCAGGGAAGTTCGTGCGCCCTTTTGGTCGCGACACTCGCCGAATCGTTTCCCGATCGACCGATCTGCCTCGTCGTGCCGCAAAGCGATCGGATCGACAAAACGGCCGACGATCTGACGCTGTTCACGGCGGTGGATGTCGAAACGTTTCCCGCACTGGAAAATCTGCACTACGTCGATGCGCAATCCCGCACGGAAGACGACGAGTACTCCCCTT
>JAVBTU010000230.1:0-6445 GCA_031556015.1 Thermoguttaceae bacterium | reverse complement strand
CTCCTCGAAGCACTTCGAGATGGACAACGACACGAGGAAACGCACTATGTGATTATCGAAGCGCTGCAAGCAATCTGTAAACTGAAGCCGGAGCAACGCGATTTGGTCGTGCGGGCATTGGTCGGGGAACTTTCCAAGATGGAAATCGGTCGACGTAAATTTTACGGGCACATCGTTTTCGCTCTTCTCAAACTTGAGGCTAAGGAAGCCCTCCCACTGATTGAAACAGCCTACAAACGCGGCCTCGTCGAGCCGGACTACTGCGATTACTTGGAAAATATTCAAAAAACCTTGGGCGGCGAGGTCGTTTCCGATCCGGAAATGGATCGATTTGAAGGGGAAATGGAGGAAGTCGCCGGTATCTTTTACGATTTCAAATACTGCGATACGACTTTTCCACGTGACGCCGTACTGCGGGCAAGACAATTACGCGACGTCATCATTCCTTCCTTGATCGAGGAAGTCCGTCTTTCCACGGCTTACGCACGCTACGACGTTCCGATCATGGATAGCGTCAACCTTTTCGCGGTCCACCTTCTTGCGGAATTTCAAGCTCGAGAAGCATTGCCGTATCTGCTGGAATCGCTTTCAATTACATCGGATCAAGCCTGGGAACTTTATTCGGACTGCTTGTACGAGTCGGTTCCAGCGATCATGTATCGAATCATCGGCAACGATGTTTCTTTTTACACGAATTACTTGCACAAAAGAGAAACTCCGCCGATTTTGAGAGACATTCTTGCGGTGGCGTTACCTTTTCTCGTAAAAAGTGGAGCACTCGACCGGGGCTCTTACTTGATTTTGCTTCGTAAATTATTCCGCTTGGCAATCGACGAATCCAACGACGATTTCGCGAAAACCGTTCTCGACCTTCTGCTTGAATGCGGCGACAAGAACGATGTTCCGTTGGTTCGCGAAGCCCACGAAAAGGGCGTTTGGGACGAGGAATTCATTGACTTGGAAGGCGCGATCGGCGAATTGAACAAAGAGGGAGAGCAGTTCGAGGAAGCGATCATTCGCCGCACCCGACGAAAAGTCGACGACACCATCGAAGCGATGAGCGAATGGGCGAGCTTCCAGCCGGAAACGAAAAACGATTCGCCTTATGTGCCGCCTCCGCTTTCCCCGACTTCCAAGCCGCTCTCGCCGTCGTTTCGAGGCGGTTCACTCCTGGAGCGAGTTCACGAGGTCGGTCGCAACGATCCGTGTCCTTGTAACAGCGGTAAGAAGTACAAAAAATGCTGTGGTAAGTAACGACGAATTAACTCTCAGCAACCCACACTCAAATCCGATACATTTCCGCCGGACGCAGTTCGGAGAACACGTTCCGCTCGAACAGATGCCGCCGGAGTTCGAGACAAAAGTGGCATTTGCCGATATAACCGGTGGCGTCGGGGGCGAATTCCGGAGCGTGACGCTTCCACGCTTCCACCGGGCCGCCTTCGCACAATGTCGTGAAGAACGGGACGATTCCTTCCTCAACCTGCGGATGCAGATTCTCGACGTTCGCAACGGAAATGCCGGGACAGTGACCGGTGAACAGATTGCCGTGTGGGGCGATGTGAAAATGTGACGTCGAACGAAACGTCCGACCGCAGGCGTCGCCTTCAAACTCTTCCACCGAGTGTCGTTTCAACCCGTCGGCAAGCCGCATCGCCGCCCGACCACACGGATTCAGATAGGGATGAATCCGCCACAAAGAACCGTCTTTGGAATCGATACCAAGCAAACGGCATGATTCATGCAGCGGATACTTTTTGTCGTGATCCGGCAATCGCTCCATGAGACGCAGTACCTCGCCGGTCCAGACAAACGCACCACCGAAGACTCGGTTGGCCGCCCGGACTGCCGTTTTCGTGACGCTCAGCGGGATAAACTCCAAGTGAAATAACGATGCGCTGATGAGCACACCCGGCAGCCCGGCATCACGGAGTCGTTTGAAGCCGTCTATCGCGGTTTTTTCGTCGACACACCAACCGCCGTTGGTTTCCAGATAATCGATCCGCACACCATGCCGAACGGCACTGCGAATCGCATAGAGCAGCCGATCAAAGAAAAGCGAACACTCGCCGCCTCCGAAATGAATGCCATCGAGGGAGCGCTCTTTCGCCAGTGCCGACATGGTACGGTCGATCAACTCTTCGTTCATCACCGTGTCGGACGACTTCGGCGAACAGCAATACAAACAGTGTCGGCAGGCGTTGTCGCAACGGTAAGTCAGCATGACGCCGCCGGAATGAAGGGGAGGGATTATGAACGTCATGCCGATCAGTTTATCACGAAAAACGACAAAGAAAAAGATGGAACGGAATGCTGTCGCCGACCGGATTATCCATCATGAGACTCCAGTCGCTCCATCCGAAGTACCTTGACACTCAAAGGTCTGCTCGCGGTCTGGCAGCGGGGTTTCCCCGGCTTTCGGCTTACCCTTGTCGCCGCACCGCTTCGCTTGTGCGTTGTTTTTCAAGGTCGGGATAAAAAACGGCTCGGCGCCCGTGCCCTTCCGAGCATAAGAAACAGTTTCAAAACAACTGCCGCATTTGCTTGTCAGAATCACCCTGCGATTACGCTTGGGGCTGGTATTATTGCGGTATTTAATTTGAAACAGTTTCTAAACGCAGGCGACAAGCAGGCGAGAACCGAACAAAAACTACAACCTTTGGATCAATACGACTCTGACGGATGATTTTAGAAACGTCGACGATGTTCCTGCCAAACCGGTCCTTATCAACTTTACGACAGACGATGGTAGGTGATGTCCCATAATCACGATGTCAACTGGACGCACCATAAAACTCTTCATAAGGTTGAATAACGACGAAACCATCTCCTTCGAACATCATTTGAAAACTCTCTCCGCTCCCTCGCCCGAAAAAAGTTTTGAGCGACATGTCCGTCTTAAACTGCGGTTGAAGGTTGGCAGACCACGCGACGGTCGCGTTGGGATCGGTGAACACCGGATTTCCCGGTTTGACAATCAATGTCAACGGGTCGAAATGAGTCGTAAACGCCACAAGGCCCGATCCGCTCAATTGAACGTTGAACAAACCTCCGGCTAACATTCCGGCCACTTTACGGATCATCTTGATTTCATTCCGGATCGACGATTCAAATGCAAGAATATCGTTTCCATTAACACATATCGCATCATTTTCAAGTTGGAGAATCGTAATCTTTTTCCCGTAATCCGCCAAATACATTTTTCCCTGACCTTCGGCTTTCGTCAAACGACACCCTTCAGCGGAAACCATTTTCTTCAGCAGATTTCCGATTCCTTGCTCCAGTATTCCTTCTCGGGTGAATTTGATATTACCGCGATACGAAACCATCGAGCCCATTTTGGTCCAGATCATTCCATTCAGATTGACTTCAAGCATTCGTTCACTTTCAAGTTCGAATAATCCTTGGCCGTAATCCTTTTGAACGGAGTCCTGTACGAACGAATCGAGATTGTATCGTGACATCATTATCTCCTGAAAAATGTTTACTGAAAGGTTGATGAGACTTGAACTATTTTCGACGTATCGCAACTCGATTACCGTTTTTTCAAAAACGGTTCGGCAAGTTTGACCAGTTGAATGAACTCGCTTCGATATCCGTTTTCGTCTTCTCCTTTGCCTTCCTGGGCCAGTTTAATGACAAGAGGAATCGTCGCATACTGTCTCGCAGAATCATTCCGAAAGCCGCGACGGACACCGCGAAACGACAATCGGGGGACATTTCCGCATTTTTGGCGTCGGTATCGGCAATCGGAAATTCGAGCAACCGGCTTTCTTCTCTCTCGGGCTCTTTGTACCGCAACTTGAGCGTAAAAAGTTCATTACCGAAATTTGACGCCGCAAAGTCGTCTGATGCTTTCGGTTTTTGGTATTTCAGCGGATCGACTTTCGGCAGTTTCATTTTTCCCATTTCCGCGACCGGAACAAGTTCATATAGAGCCGTGACCGTATGTCCGGCGCCGATCTCACCGGCATCTTTCGTGTCGTCGTTGAAATCTTCAGCTTTGAGCAACCGGTTTTCGTACCCGAGAAGTCGATACGCTCCCACTAAAGCCGGGTTGAATTCTACCTGAATTTTGACGTCTTTCGCGATGGTGATCAAGGAACCACTCATTTGATCGACCAGTAGTTTTTTCGCTTCCTGGAGCGTGTCGATATAGCCATAATTACCGTTTCCTTTATCGGCAAGTTTCTCCAGTGTCGAATCCTTGTAATTCCCCATGCCGAAACCCAGCACGGTCAAAAAAATTCCGGATTTCGCCTTGTCGGTAATCAGTTGAACCAAGTCGCTCTGGTTCGATATACCGACGTTGAAATCGCCGTCCGTACAAAGAATGATGCGATTCACTTCTCCCTTGACGAAGTTTTCCTCAGCCGTTTTATAAGCAAGCTGAATGCCTGCCGCTCCCGCCGTGGAACCACCGGCTTCCAGACGATCAAGAGCTTCGAGAATCTTCGATTTTTCGCGACAGGATGTTGAAGGAAGAACCAGACCGGATGATCCGGCATACACGACAATCGCGACCCGATCTTTTTCATCCAAACGGTCGACCAACAATCGCAACGCGGATTTCAGAAGCGGCAATTTGTTCGGCGAATTCATGGAACCGGAAACATCCAACAGGAAAACGAGATTGACCGTCGGACGTTCTTTTTGTTCAAAAACCTTGCCTTTCAAACCGATTCGCGCAAGACGATGGTCCTCCGCCCAAGGACAGGAAGCAATTTCAACATTAGTGGAAAAGGGACGTTCATCCGTGGGAGGTTGATATTTGTAATCGAAGTAATTGACCATTTCCTCGATCCGAACCGCCCCTTTGGGAGGAAGCTGACCCTGATTCAGGAATCGCCTCACATTCGAATACGATGCCGTATCCACATCGATGGAAAACGTCGAAAGCGGATTGGACAAAGCCTCTAAAAAGGGATTATCTTCGACATGATCGTATGACTCCGTGTTGAAGTTATTCTCTTGAAAGGGTTCCAATGCCGCACTGGCTGGTATCCATTCCGCGTGTTTCGAGGCACTCCTGTCAGAACACCCCGATAGTTGAAACACAAAAATCGCGAAAGCGATAATCACCACAGCGGTAAGATGCCGTACACTTGTCATGGGTCGGTCTCCTGAAAACAGAGCACGAGAAAAAAGGGAATCATTTTCTCACAAGCAAACGAACGATTGAACTCATCCTATTTCATTTTGTCGCCCAACACAATCCTTTCCGGAAAGAAAAACCGCGACTGCCCGTGCCAAAGGAACAGGCCGCTGGACACGCAAATCAAACCGAACAGAACGAGAAGGACGCGGTTCGCTCCGTGTTCCATGAGCAATCCCGCGTCGGTCGGGCCGACCGTTGAAAAATCCGCTCCGATGTACGCTCCGTTCGCGATCAGACAGAATCCGGCGAAGAAGCGGGTGCGAGCCGCACATGCGGATTGCTCCTGGCCCTTCGGGCAGTCGCTTCGACGCAACATCGTCCCAAGCGCAACCAACCATAACACCACGGGAAACACCGCACCGAAAACTGCTCCGGCACCATAAACGAAAAGCGGATGTTCGACGTTCGCGGTGTCGGTCCGGGAAATGGGAAGCAAAACGACCCTCTCGACCGTCGCTCCGCTGCACCACGCCGCGATAACGTGGCCGATTTCGTGGACCACCCCCATGCCGAACCAGCAGGCGGGAATGAAAAAAAGAACAAACACACATTGTCGGAATCTCATCTTCCCATTTCTTTCAAAATCCAGTTCTTCAATTTCATCAATTCCGACCGATCGTCGTCGGGATAGCCGATAAAATGAAAGAAGCCGACGCGATTGTGATTGGATGCGACGACAGCCGATTTGGCTTCAGTTCCTGCACGATAATCGAGCGTCAGAATATGATTCTCCCGTTCGTCGCTCGAAGGGGCAGGATGCGTCGAGATCGTCAGGCTTTCAACGGCATCGAACGGGACGGTCGGTCCCGGCGTCTTGTTCGGTTGCCGGGGCAGAAGCAATTCGCCGCAGGTTTTATCGACGGTCAAGATGTATAAATCGGAACGATTTCCTTGAACGGCGCACCAAAAACCGAGAAGTCCGCCGCAAACGGCAAATCCCCAGCCCAGCAGACAAATGAGGTCGATGTCGCAGTCGTCGAACACGAAAAACGGCATGGCGAGAAAAATCGCCGGGAGCGTTCCGGTGATCGTCGTCGCAATCGGATCGTGCGAACTGATTCGGAGTCGAATCCTCTGTCCGTCGTCTTGAATCGAAAAGTCGCTGAACCAATGTCGTTCGTCACGAAAAAACCGGCGAATTTTATCTTTCGAGATTCCGTAACAACCCAACAGCATGACGCCGTTGAACGGGACCATGAAAAGCGGGAGGAAAAAATCGCGTATCTCCAGCCCTTTGCGTAGTACCGTTTGCTTCGGTTTGTCGGGACGATAATAGACGGAAACCGT
>JAVBTU010000031.1:0-3454 GCA_031556015.1 Thermoguttaceae bacterium | reverse complement strand
GACAAATCGCAACTGGAAGCGGAAGGTTTGCCGAAAAAGCCAGAAAACGTGTATATCCAGAATCTTCAAGCGTCGGAAGTGATCCAGCAGGTCATGTCCGTCTACGGAACGCAGATGCTGAAAACGCAGCTTCCCAGCGGCGAGTTTCCCCGCATCCAGATGAATCGGACCAACAATTCGATCGACATTTTCGCTCCGGAACCGCTTTGTACCCAATTAAAGGAGTACGCCCAGCAGTTGGACGAAGAGGCCCCGACGAAACAGGCGGAAAAGATTCACGTGATCCGCCCTGACAAAACGAATTCCCTCACGATTAAAAGGGCGATCGACCTAATCCAAACTTCTTCGATGCAAAAATACCGGCTCGCCAATCCGGGGTACTATCCGGGCTACTATAATCCGGGCTACTACAACCCCTACCCTTATGCCGCTCCTTACGGACGGTAGTTCTTATCCAGGAAAAAGTAATTTCCCAATCGCTTCGAGGAAGACGATCGATCCAACCGCCGCCGCTCCGATCGACAGAACGAGAATCGCTCCGCTGGCGATGTTGAGCGATTTGGCAATGTTTTCGTCGTATTGTTCCGTAATCGCTTTGGCCAACGTTTCAATGGACGTGTTGAGCATCTCGCCGGCAAGCACGATGATGATGCAGAGAATCACCAGCGACCAGCGGACGGAATCCAAGCGGACAAACAGCCCGGCGAAAACGACCAGCCCGGCAAAAAGAAAGTGGACTTTATAGCTGCTTTGCTGGTGAACCGATTGCCGGAGCCCTTGAAACGCATCGCTGAACTTCTGTTTCCATGTTCGGGGAGAACGAACAAACTTCGTAGTGTCGGGTTGATTCATGTTGTTTGACACGGGGCATGCCCCGCGCGCGTCGTTAACCGCTGGGCTTGCCCCGCGCTCTTGGTAATTTGCACAGATTCGCAAAGATACAAGCTATTATATCACTTGATTTCGAGTGTGCAAATGTTACACCGGTTGGGTGCAAGTGTTGGGAGAGATATTTTCAAAAAAATGGGAGAAAGTCGTTTTTTTTCCTTGCAATCGCCGAAGAAACCTTTTAAGATACATTTAGAAGAACGATGCAGCTGGTGAAACAAAAGAGTCCGGATTTTGCTTCCTTTCGTCCGGGCGCGCCGAGAAAAAATATCGGCGAATCGCATGGTTGGTTGTTTTTTCGTTTTTTCTCCTTGCGTTACGAAATGTTGTTACAGGAGGGCTGAAATGATGATTTTGGCGCGTTCCGGACCGGTGTTTGAGGACGCATGAATGCGGGTTTTGTCCAAGGCGATTTTGTTCGGGGACATGATTCGTGCGTCCGTCGGTTTTCGTGTCTTGGGTACTGTTTTCGTCGATCCTTTTCAAGAGACGTTACTTTTTTCCGACGCGATATGTATCGACGCCGGTAGTATTTTTCTGCCGTTTCAAACAAGGCCCCGATGGGCCGTCCGTGGTGCTAGAGGATCACGGATTGGAATTAGTCGACAATTTACAATCTCCGTTTCGCTTCTCCTTTCCATTCCCGATCAGAAGAGTGTTTGGCTGTATGTAGGCCGCCGCATGATAAACAATAGACTCTCAGGGAGTCCGGCCATCAACAATGTGTTCAGTTGCTCACACTCGAACGTCGGTGGTGGAAACGGGATACGAAACCTTTCATACCGTCGTTAACGACGGAGAGCCGGACGAAATTCGCCGACTCTGATCTTCCGGGCGCCCGATTCATCGGACGCCCTTTTTTTGTGCGCAGCGATCCTTCCGTTGCGGTCGAAATAATAATCGCCCTGTTCCGCGGAAACGCCAAGAGGATAAGCCGAAAGGACGATCACGGCAAAAGGAGAGAGGTTCTCATGGTTGTTTTATGTTCCCGTAATGGACGTGCGGATGTTCGAAATCAGCGCCGCCCACGCGAAAGGATCAATGAAAATGCGCTTCCCGAGGCTTGCCGGCGGCGTAGTCCCAATACGGCGAGAGGTGCCGCAGGCGGTCGATGATCGTCGGGAAAATTTCCAGGACCTTGTCGATCTCCTCCAAAGTCGTGTAGCGGCTCAGACTGAACCGGACCGAGCCGTGCATCGCGGTAAACGGCACGTTCATCGCCTTGAGAACGTGCGACGGTTCCAGCGAACCGGACGTACACGCCGAACCGCTGGACGCGCAGATTCCCACCTCGCTCAACTGGTACAGAATTCCTTCCCCTTCGACGAAATGACATGCGACGTTGAGCGTGTTCGGCATCCTCGGGGCGCCGGCTCCGTTCACCTCGACGTACGGGATTCGTTCGATCAGCCCGTGCTCCAGGCGGTCCCGTAGTGACGCCATGCGTTCCATCTCCCGGTCGTGGTTCGCTTCGGCCAGTTCGATCGCCCGACTCATGCCGACGATGTACGGGACATTTTCCGTACCGCCGCGACGCCCGTTTTCCTGGTGCCCGCCGATCATGAACGTTCGGCACGGCGTCCCCCGGCGGATGTAGATTCCGCCGACTCCCTTGGGAGCGTGAACCTTGTGCCCCGAGAATGACACCATATCGACGTGCCGGCATTCGCCGCGCATCCGGAGCGGGAGTTTCGTGAACGACTGCGTGGCGTCGGTGTGAAAGAGGATCGACGGGTTCGTTTCCTTGGCAATGCGGGCCAACCGCTCGATCGGGAAGATGACGCCGGTTTCGTTGTTCGCGTGCATGATCGAAACGAGCAGCGTATCAGGCCGCAGCGCTCGGACATACTCCCCCAGGTCGAGATTTCCGCTGCGATCGACGGGCAGGTACGTGATCTCATAACCGGTTCGTTCGAGCTCGTGACAGACTTCGAGAATCGCCGGATGCTCGACCGCGGTCGTGATGATGTGCTTGCGGTGCGGTTGGGCGCGGACGGCGCCGAAGATCGCCATGTTGTCGCTTTCCGTGGCGCAGGACGTGAACAGAATTTCCTTCGGCGACTGCGCATCGAGAAAGGTCGCGATTTTTTCCCGGGCCGTTTCGAGCGCGTGCCGCGTCTGGATCGCCGGCTCGTACATGGAACTCGGATTGAAGTACAAATCCCCCAGATAAGGAAGAATCGCGTCCCGCACTTCCGGGGCGACCTGCGTCGTGGCGTTATTGTCGAGGTAAATCATGACTAGAGGCTGTAGGCTTGGTATTTCTGTAATTAATTTGCACAAAATTCGATCAAGTGGATACGGTTTCCTTTCGAATCAGAGCCGCGCACGAAGTAAGCGGTGTTCGAGTCGACCGTGTCGTGACGTTCTGCATAGTATGAGCCACAATACCGCTTACTTCGTGCGCGGCTCCGATTCGAAGGGCGGCCTCTCTCACGCGAATTTTTCGATCGGTGGTGTCGGGATCGTTTCGAGGAGTTTTTCGATGACCGCTTCGTTGGACATTCCTTCAGCCTGGGCTTGGAAGTTCGTGCTGATTCGGTGCCGGAGAACCGGGATCGCAACG
>JAVBTU010000052.1:0-10727 GCA_031556015.1 Thermoguttaceae bacterium | reverse complement strand
GCCCTTCGTGCAACGCGCCCATTGTCGGGACGAAACCGATGGAATCTCCCGATTTTTTTCGCTCGAAAATTACTTGACGCAACCGTGACAGGTCCTGAATGATTTGTAGTGAATGGGACATAAAAATAGAATTTTCGTGATATTACGGAAGACAACCGAACATTCATTTTACACCGAAAACGGAAGACGGGCAGACGCCTGCTTCGATCTGCAAAGTCCTGAAAATGCGAGCGGAGACGTAAAAAATCGACTATGCGAACCTCCATTTCATTCGGGGATATGCCCGAGAGAACTGCAAAGTCTTGATAAAAGCGCGCGGAGACGCAAAGACGAGGAGTTTGAAAGCAGGATAGGCAATACAAACAAAATAGGTGATTTGTTTTGGGGTAGTTTTGGTTAAAAACCTCCGCGCCTTTGTGTCTCCGCGCGAAAAAAATGGACTTTGCAGATCTCTTGGGGATATGCCTTTTCGGCCGAGGGCATGATACAATACGCTCAGTTTCGTGGTTTCGTTCTCATGTCACACACTTGCTGAAGCCTGAAGCCTGAAGCCTGAAGCCTGAAGCCTGAAGCCTGAAGCCTACCCTCTCCCGATTCACCGATTTACGCACAAACCACGCCATGAGCGGAAAGATTCTCATTGCCGACAGCGGTTCCACGAAAGCGGATTGGCGACTGATTACTCCCGAACGGACCGAAGGAGTTTATACGACGCTGGGACTCAACCCGTACTTGCTGTCGGATGAGGAAATTTTTCTGGAAATCGACCAAAATCTCCGCGATCATGTCGGGACTTCCATTGACGAAATCTACTTTTACGGCGCCGGCGTCGCGACGATCGAGAAGTCGGAGCTTTTCGTGCAAATTCTTCGCCGGATTTTTCCCGCCGCCGGCCGGATCGAAGCGTATTCCGACCTTTTCGGCGCGGCCAGGGCTCTTTGCGGGACGGAGCCGGGAATCGTTTGCATCCTGGGGACCGGCTCGAATTCCTGCGTGTACGACGGCAAAACGATGATCGCCAACATCCCCCCCTGCGGTTATATCCTCGGGGACGAAGGGAGTGGTGCCGCCCTCGGTAAAAAATTGCTGTCCGCTTTTCTTAAACGGGGATTGAACGCGTCGACGCATCGCCAACTCAAAGAGCAATACCGATTGACGAAGGAAACGATTCTCGAAAACGTCTACAAAAAACCGTTTCCGAACAGGTATCTGGCGGGGTTTACCGTTTTCCTGTGGGAAAATCTTGACGACGAATCGATCGTCCGGATCGTCGAAACGAGTTTCGAGGAGTTTCTCGATTTCAACGTCGCTCGGTATCCGGAACACCGGGAACGTTCGATCAACTTCGCCGGGTCGGTCGCGTTTTATTTCCGGGAACAGTTGGGAAACGTGCTGCGGCGCCGTGAATTGATACTCGGTCGCATCATTCAGTCCCCCGCCAACGATCTGGCGGATTATCATCGGCATTCGGCAAAGCCCAACGCGGAATAAACGCAACACCAAACCGTATACACTCCACGGATCACTTTCCCCAGAGGGGGGCGAAAAATTGGTTGACCCGGTTTTTCGTTTCCGAAACGACGAACGCGGCTTTCAATTTTTCCCGGAAGACGAGCATTTTTCGATAAACGCCCGGGTCGGTCGTCCTGCGATAATACTCGAACGTCATTTCGTACTCCTTCGCCATTTCCACGAGTGAAAGCGGCGGAACGCCACACGCCTGGAAAACATTCTCGCTGAAACGACTCCACCATTTCAAGTCGTCGACGAACTTCTGCATGATCGCCTGTTTTTCCTTTTCCGGGGCGGCATCGAAACGATTCATTTCGCGGAGATACCAACTTTTGAAAAGAAAAAGGATGTTGCGTTCGGCCAACGGTTTCACTTTGGCCAAGAGCTCCTCGTTTTTGACCGAGGCCGGGGAACCGCCGGAAGTCGACAGGAACAGCGTATATTCGGCGATGTCGTTGCGACGACGCTCCAGTTCGCCCGTTACGATTTTCCGGATGAGGGAATTCATCTTCAGTTCGACCATTTCGCCGGATTCGGGACCTAATGTTTCTTCAATCCGGTCCAACATCCGAGCAACGGTTTCCGGGGACTGTTTTTCCATATCCCGAACACACAGCAGCAGCAAAATCTGGAACGGCGAAGCTTTCTCCGGCTTAATGGTCCCGAAAAGAAAAGACGTATTCCAGACGACCACCCCGACCAGCAGGAGGACGACCGGGGCACTGAAAAAGACGAGTGTTCCCGTAAACGACACGATTCTGAAAAACAGGGATCTTTTGGACGATTGTTGCATAGAGATTCGTAAACGACGTGGGTTCGCTCCGTAGGGACACGACTTCGAAAATTCTACAGCCGATCCGACGGATCGTGTAGTGAGTCCGGAATGATTCGCATTTTATCCGTTAGCCGGTTCGCATGCGAACCGATGTGAGCCCATTTCGAATTATTCTCCTTGTTCGAGATTTTTGCTCTTGCGAAACTGGAGCGGGGAAAAGCCGGTCGACTTCTTGAACTGGCGCGTGAAATAGCTGTTGTCGTAAAACCCGCATTCCTGGGCAATCTGTGTCATGGAATAATCGGTTTCAATCAACAGCCGCACGGAAGTGTCCAATCGCACTTTCAAGATAAATTCGCTGGGCGTCCGGTGAAAAATGGAGCGAAACCGTCGCTCGAACTGTCGGGGAGAAAGAAATGCTCGTTCGGCCAGCTTTTCCACGTCGATTTTTTCATGGTAATGTTGGAAAATGTAGTCGATCACTTCGCTCATTTCGCTCAACGGATTCGAAGTTTCGTACTCGTAAGTGAGATTCCGCATGATTCCGGCCGTTGCGGCAACGTTTCCGTCGGTTCCGATCAGGGGGACTTTACTGGAAATAAACCATTTTTGCCGCCCCTTTTGACTCGGAACGATCCACGGTTGGTTCAGGATCGGTTGCCGCGAATGAATCACTTCGTCGTCCTCACGGTGGTATAGAAAAACAAGGTCGGCGGTAAAATAATCGGCATCCGTTTTGCCCAAATAACCTCGTTTCTCCCTTTCGCCGACATGCTCTCGAAGAGGCGCATTCATCCAAAGAAATCGCCGTTTCACATCTTTGATGTGAAAATAGGTATTCGGGATATGGTCGTAAATATCCAACAAACTCTGTACGGCTTCCCAGGAAAACAGGATATTACGTAGATTTTTATCGATTTCCATAAATGTCGGAATAATACAAAAAAATGTCCGGATAGTACTAGACGAAAACCCGGTTGACAAACTATACTGAACCAGTTCATTGTATTATCCCGCAACCTGTTCGTCTTCACAATAGTATTTCCGTAATTGTTTCTGAAAAATGAAACGATTGCGTGAAGCGATCTCCTCAAAAATGTTCGGAGCCCTGATTCCATGAAGTTTTCTTCGATTCGTTTTTTGCTCCTTTTCGTGTCCTTTCTCCTGTTGACGACCTCGGGTTGCGGAGAAAAATATCCGGACGGAATGCCGAAACTCTACAAGGTTTCCCTGACCATCACACAAGAGGGGAAACCGCTTTCCGGAGCGAACGTCACTTTGGCTTCGGAAGACCCGGCATTCAAATGGACCGTCGGCGGGGTTACCGACAATAACGGCGTCGTCGTTTTGAAAACGCACGGCAAATACACCGGTGCCCCGGTCGGAAAATATAAACTCTGCGTGAAAAAATATGTCATGGAAGGGGAATTGCAATCCATGAAAAACCCCGGCGCTCCACCGCCGAAAGATTATAATCTGGTCGAGGCCGAGTACGCCCAACCGAAGACCACACCGCTTGAGATTGAAATCCAAGCGGGGAGAAATTCGTTCGAACCTTACGATGTCGGCCAGGCTGTCAAAGAATTGCTAAAAGCACCCGGAATGTAACCGGGGATATATTGTAACCCGTCAAAAAACGGTTTTTCTCTTTTAACCGGTGCTCTGCGTGTTCGGGGGCTTGTACGGCTTAAAAGCAGTGTAAAACGACCGGTTCTTGACGGTGTGGTGTATAAGCGGTATCGAAGCGCAAAAGCAAAGGTATCCCATCTCGCTCAATCGTTGTTTCGCACTTTTTTTATTTCCACTTTTCTATCGGAGACTCCTACAATGAATCAAGAAAATCTTAAAATGGGGAAAGGGGGCAGCCTGCGGAAACGCTTTGGTTTTACCCTCGTCGAACTCCTCGTCGTTATTGCGATCATCGGAATTCTGATCGCCCTTCTCCTACCTGCGGTCCAGGCGGCGCGGGAAGCGGCCCGACGCATGGAATGCACGAATAAATTGAAACAAATCGGATTGGCTTTGCACAACCATCACGATGCCCGGGGAGCCTTTCCTCCGGCGAACGATAACATGAACGGTCGCTACTCGGACGGAACCGTCAGCGCTTCGGTTCACCTGTTCCCTTATATGGAGCAGCAAGCCCTTTACGATGCGATCCTCAATTGCGACGTGGCCGACATTCCCATGAACGGCGGGGCACCGTGGAACGTGAAGGCGGTCAGCGAAGCGGATCTGGCTCTGCTCCTTTGTCCTTCCTCAGGCAACAAAACGAGAACCAGCCCCGGCGACCCGACGTACGGGGACCGTTTGGTCGGGCCGAACAATATCGTTTACAGCCTTGGAGACGGTTGCTGGGCTCACGGTCATGGTCCGGGGCCCGATGCTCACCGTGTCACGTCGCGGGGAATGTTCTACTTCGACGATCCGAAAAATATCGCCTCCGCGACCGACGGGACAAGTAATACGATCGGCGTGAGCGAATGTCTCAATCCGTCGGAGTACCAAGGGACCAATATGAGAACGAACGTCGCGAGGTATCAGGGAATCTGGAATAGCGACACCACGACCAACGGCGTTCCCGGCGAGTGTAACATCGCGAACCTCCAGGAACCGGGAAATGCCACGGTTTTCCAGGAAGGCTACAAATCGTCCAGTTTCCGTGGTATGCTGGTGACGATGGGCTGGAGCGACGCGAACGGATTCACGACCTTGACACCCCCCAACTCGCCGGTTTGCATTTTCAACGGCTGGAACGATTGGGGTGTACTGCCGCCGACGAGCTATCACACCGGTGGTGTCAACGCGACGTTCATGGACGGCTCCGTGCATTTTATTTCCAACACGATCGACTGCGGATCGCAAAACCTTCCCGCCATTCGCTCCGGGGCGAGTCCGTTCGGCGTCTGGGGCGCTCTCGGAACACCGAGCGGCGGCGAATCCAAATCCCTTCCGTAACGCTTCGACGGATTCATGGAAGGGATGCGGTATTGATTGACCTTTTACCCTATTCCTTCCATGAAATCCCGAAGATTTTTCGTACTGTTCCTCGTTTTATCCTGGTGCTGCCTTGCGTTTTGCGCGCAGGTTCGTGCCGCGGAGGATCTCCCGTTTGAGAAGGAGATTGCCGCTTACGAAAAGAAATTCGCCCAAAACCCGCCGATCGAAAACAGTACGTTTTTCGTCGGCAGTTCGACCTGGACCCTTTGGGACAAGCAGCTTGAAGAGGATTTCGCCGAGCTGAAAGCGGTGAATGTCGGATTCGGCGGCGCGACGATACCGGACCTGCTCCGGGCCGCCGACCGAATCGTGATCCCCCACAAGCCAAAGCGAATCCTGTTCTTCTGCGGCGGAAACGACGTCGCGCGAAAAATGGAGCCGGACGTCGTGGTCGGCAATTTCAAAAAGTATTTGGCTAAAATCCGGGCCGTCGATCCGCTGTGCGAAATCTATTACGTCGCGATCACGCATGCGCCGGTTCGCAAGCCCGATTGGCCGAAATCCGACGTGGTGAACGACGAAATACAAAAACTCGCCGAAAAACTCGACGGGCTCTATTTCATCGACATCCGCCCCGCAATGAACGACGATAACGGAAAAATCCGGGAAAACCTCTTCCTCCAGGACCGGCTCCACCTTAACCGCGATGCCCAAAAAATCTGGATCCCGATCATACTCAAAGCCGTGAACGAAGAGAAGGAACAGAAAAACGTCGTCGACGATCCCGACTCCGCAAAAAAAACGCCGCGGCGGTAGTTAGTAACAGTGTCTATTTAAGTTCCACATTCAATACCAGCCCCAAGCGTAAGCGTTCGTTGTACCACACAAGTCATCGGATAGATTCGAAAACCTTATTTTCACCTTATTTTGTTTGACAAAACAACCTCAGTAGCCGAAATTCGACAAAAAAACAGACCTTATTACCTTATTCAAGCCCTTGGAATAAGGTATTAAGGTGGTCTGAAAGGGACGTCCAAGGCTACTAAGGTTGTTTTTCCTCAAAAAATAAGGTTTCTGTGAGTGACCTGAGATATTTGACGAACGCAACTAAAAAAAAAGATGTGTGGTACAACGAGAGCGTAAGCGCGGGGTGATTCCAAACGGCAAATGCGGCAACTATTTTGACACTTTTTCTTCGAGGGACGCGGTAAAATGGACAGAAATGGGACACTGTTGCATGGCGACGGTTGAGTTTGGTCTAACTCATTCCAATTAAAGAAGATATAAACAGAGCAAAACGCAGGATTTTCAATTTTCTCACGGAGGCACAGAGGCACGGAGAGGCTTGAATGTCCGGCTCCGTGAACTCCGTGCCTCCGTGAGAGACAAAAAATGCCCGTCGCGAGGGTACAGTCTCAGAAATGGCAAACAAAGAGTGGTCAACAGGGTGGTATTTCGATCTGAATCGATGGGTTCCCTCTCCTCCTGTACTCCGGGGGAGAGGGTTTGGCGGGCTCCGACGCTTCATCGCATCGCCAATGTTCGCAACACGGTCGGGAGAATTCCGCCGCCGAGATAATAGTCCAGCTCGACCGGCGTGTCGATCCGAACCTTGGCGCGGAACGTCGTTTCGGCGAACAGGTTCGGCCGGACCTCCTTTTCGGCGCGGATTTCAATGGTGTCGCCCGGTCGAAAATCGGCCGTAATTTCCGGGATCGTGAATGTTTCCGTTCCGTCGAGCCGGAGCGATTGCGCGGTGGCACCATCGACGAATTCCAACGGCAACACCCCCATTCCGACGAGATTGCCGCGATGGATCCGCTCGAAACTTTTCGCGATCACCGCCCGGACGCCCAGCAGGGCGGTTCCCTTGGCGGCCCAATCGCGGCTGCTCCCGGTTCCGTATTCCGCCCCGGCGAGAATGACGAGCGGCGTCCGTTCCTTTTGATACCGCATCGCGGCGTCATAGATCGGCAGCACCTCGCCGCTGGGCAGGTGTTTCGTGATCCCTCCCTCGATTCCGGGAACGAGGTGGTTTTTGATCCGAATATTGGCGAACGTCCCCCGGCTCATGACCCGGTCGTTGCCGCGTCTTGCGCCGTAGGAGTTGAAGTCGCACGGCGGGACACCTTGTTCGATCAGGTACTTGCCGGCGGGGGAATCGGCTTTGATCGAACCGGCGGGGGAAATGTGATCCGTCGTCGTCGAATCGCCGAGAAACGCGAGGACCCGGGCGTTGTCGATCGGCTTGACCGGCGACGGTTTCAGACGGACACCGCTTAAAAAAGGCGGTTCCTGGATATACGTACTCGAACGGTCCCAGTCGAAAAGCCGCGATTTCGACGTCGGGATCGCGTTCCATTTTTCATTGGCATGATCGACGTCTTTGTAGAGCGAGCGGTACATTTCCGGATCGACGGCCGTTTTGCATGCGGTGTCGATTTCCTCGTCGCTCGGCCAAACATCTTTCAGAAACACCGGACTGCCGGACGTATCGGTCCCGAGCGGATCGTTCATCAGATCGATCGCCGTCGTTGCGGCCAATGCGAACGCGACGACCAGCGGCGGACTTGCCAGGTAATTCGACTTGACCAGCGGATTGACGCGGCCCTCGAAATTCCGGTTGCCGCTCAAAACGGCGGAAACGTCGAGATTTTTGTCCGCAATCTCTTTCGCGACCTCGTCAGGGAGCGGGCCGCTGTTGCCGATGCAGGTCAGGCAGCCGTATCCGACGACGTGAAAGCCGAGCTTTTCCAGCGGCGTCATAAGGTCCGCCTTTCGGAGATATTCCGTAACGACGCGGGAACCGGGCCCGAGACTCGTTTTCACGAACGCCGGCACCGTGAGTCCTTTTTCAACCGCCTTCTTCGCCAGAAGCCCCGCCGCGATCATCAACCGGGGGTTGCTCGTATTCGTACAGCTCGTAATCGCTGCAATGACGACAGAGTCGGCAGTCGGCAGTCGGCAGTCGGCAGATTTTTTGTTCTTCAATTCTTGACGTCTGCCGTCTGCCGTCTGCCGTCTTAACGCAATTCTATCCTGCGGCCGCTTCGGGCCGGCGATGCTCGGTTCGACGGTCGACAGGTCGAGGGTGAGGGTGTTCGTGTACTTCGGCGTCGGGGCGTTGGCGTCGCGGAACAGGGCGTTGGCTTTTGCGTAAGCTTCGACGAGTTCGACCCGATGCTCGTCGCGGCCGGTATCACGGAGGAATTCGATCGTTTTTTCGTCGATCGGGAAAAAGCCCATCGTCGCGCCGTATTCCGGGGCCATATTGGCCAGTACCGCCCGATCGGTGACCGGCATCGTTCGGGCTCCTTCGCCGAAGTATTCGACGAACTTCCCGACGACTCCTTCTTTGCGGAGCATTTCCGTAACCGTGAGAACCAGGTCGGTCGCCGTGATACCGGGCCCAAGGCGTCCGACGAGCTCCAGGCCGATCACTTCCGGCGCGAGCATGTAATACGGCAGCCCGAGCATGACCGCTTCCGCTTCGATTCCGCCGACTCCCCAGCCGAGGACGCCGAGCCCGTTGATCATGACCGTATGCGAATCGGTCCCCACGACGGAGTCGGGATAGAGAATAGAGGATAGTCGGCAGACGTCAGACGGCGGACAGCAGACAGCAGAAGAAATTTCACCCTCTGTTCCCTGCCGACTGCCGTCTGCCTTCTGCCGTCTTGCTTCCACCACCGACGCCAAATACTCCAGATTGACCTGATGAATGATCCCGACCGACGGCGGGATCGCGCGGAAATTGCTCAGCGATTGCTGCGCCCACTTCAAGAGTGAATACCGTTCGGCGTTGCGATGGAATTCGAGTTCGACGTTTTTTTCCAGAGCGTCCGTATCGGCAAAATAGTCAGTTTGAATCGAGTGATCGATAATCAAATCGACCGGAATGAGCGGATTGATCTTGTCCGGATCGCCGCCGAGCCGTTGCATCGCGGAGCGCATCGCGGCCAAATCGACGACCGCGGGGACACCGGTGAAATCCTGCAGAATGACCCGGGCCGGCTTGAACGGAACCTCGATTTCGCCGACGTTGTCCGCTTTCCACGCGGCCAGATTGCGCACGTCGGTTTCCGTGATCGCTTTCCCGTCACAGTTGCGGAGAACCGATTCGAGCAAAACGCGGATTGAGAACGGCAGTTCCGCGATTCGGGTCCAACCTCGGTCCTCCAGTGTTTGAAGTCGGTAATATCCATACTCGTTTCCGTCGACGGTCAGTGTTCGTAATGCTTGCATTTTTGGGTCAAGTTCGCGGCGGTGTCTGCTCCGCCTTATCCTATTGTGGGAAACCCGGATTTTACCCCCTTTCCTCGAAGGGTAAACCCACTTGTATTACTCACATTGAACATCTTGATTTTTTTCGCGAAATAAGCGCCCTTCGGAAGCGAATTTTTTTTCGGAGCGGCAACTCGTTTTAACACGCTAGAGTTTAGCGATTATTCCGAATGTCGCGATTATTCAAGATTTTCTTGCAAGTCCCTTTCATTTTGGCCGATGTAGATCAATGGAGGACTGTCGAGGTCCGCAAAGAGATAAGATGCAAATAATGGGTTGTTTAAGGCGACAAGATCACGCTTGCCGCTCCCCCCAATCCTCCCATTTTCACACTGCAAAGGATTAGCCGTGTCAACTCCGCGTCAAAAAACGATCAAAGGAATTCCCAACCAGAAAGCACGCTCCAAGAACGCCCGTCGCCAGCCGGTCCAGATCACTTGGAGCGATGTACTCGGCTTATCCGCCTCATCCCAACGACCGCGCAAAGGTAAAAAACGCAAAGAACGCAAGGGAGAACCGTTCAAACGACCGCTCCGGTTCGAAGAAATGGAGCAGCGGCTCGTTATGGCGGCCAGCCCGCTTGGCATGGACGTTCTCGAAGCACCGCAAGACATCCAGTTTGGGGCGACCTATTTTGAAGACGACCGCGGGATGGGAATGGATCAGTACGGCGACGTGTTCCAGATCAACTGGACCGGCGGAGCCGATGGAACGACACTCACGGAAATCCGGATCAATCTCGACAAAAACGGCAACGGAAAAATCGATCCGGGCGAATGTTTCTTCGACACCGAAGGAAAAAACGGCGGTGTGTACGGATATTCTCCGTTTCAATTCATCTCGAAAGAAAACGTCGGTACTTACGAGGTGAGCGTTGAAGACGGCGGGCAGTTGCTCGTGATTCGTTTCACCGATTTCAAAGCGGACGGGAAATTCATCTTCTCCATCGACGTCGACGAATACGACGTGCGCGACGGAAAAAACAACACCAGCGCGATCGCCGAAGGAAAGGAATTCGAAGGTTCGCTCCTGACCTGTTATTTCTCGCATCCCGATTACGAGGTCGGCGAAGGAAGCGCCGTGTTTTACGATCGTTACGACGATCCCGCCGATGTCGGGCTCAACCTCCCGCCGGTCGGTTATGGGACCGATCCGCCGAAGGAAGTACAAACCGCCGGCGGAATCGGCGCGTTTACGCAAACGCCGAAAAAAGGTT
>JAVBTU010000385.1:0-5684 GCA_031556015.1 Thermoguttaceae bacterium | reverse complement strand
GCCCTTTCAGGGCGACATTGTTTCCTGGCGCGTTATCCCAGGGCGTCGCTTCGCTTTGCCCTGGGCTGTTACGCACTGCCCTTTCAGGGCGGATTCAAAACCGAACCCAATCTCGCCCCCTTTTCGCAAACGCTCCCCCTGGCTCTTGAGATTATTTTTTTCCCTATTGCAATCCAATTTTCAACGGCATACAATCGACTCACAGGTAGGGGCTGGAGTCATATTTCTTTGGAATCGGCCTGTTTTTTGGAGTAATACCGTACAGAAATGCTTGACGCGTACATTGGATCTTTTCAGGAGAGAATATTTATGGCCACTCGAATTCATAATAATTGTGTTCGTCCGAGGACACGTCAACCCGGTGGTTTTACGCTCGTGGAGTTGCTCGTCGTGATCGCTATCATCGGGATCCTGATCGCCCTGCTGCTCCCCGCCGTCCAAGCCGCGCGAGAAGCCGCACGAAGAATGCAATGCACCAACCACCTCAAACAACTGGGGCTCGCTTGCCATAATCATGTTGATTCGAAACAGTATCTCCCGTCCGCCGCAAGATCCTACGGCTTGTGTGTGCAGATGTGCGAACGTTTTGGATTTAAAAATGGTAATGAGCCCGATTACGGCAAGGGGGGACGCCATCGGTTCAGTTATTTATGCGATTTGCTCCCCTATATCGAGCAGCAGGCGATTTACGACAGAGTGATCGCCAATGTGACCGATGTGATCGGCTCCGGGCCTGGCGCTACGGATAATTGCCGAGAGCCGTGGAATTTATGGGCCGACAATCCCGGCTACGCGAGAATCAGTTACTTCATGTGTCCCTCGGATGGTGAGTCTTTTTCCGAGGACCAACTGAAGGGAGCGAGTTATCGCTGTAACCGCGGCGATATTTGGGTCTATTGCGACTGGTGGAACGAAGAGCGCGGGCCGTTTGCCGTTGCTTCACACCACAAATTCGGATTCGAGGGCGTTCCGGACGGAACATCCAATACGGTTTTGATTTCCGAAGCGGTCCTCGGTCAGCACGGCTCCAACTCCAGCAGAATTAAAGGGGGAATTGCCGGCAACGTGGAGCGAGTCAACATTCCTGGACCACCTTCCCGATGTGATGAGCGTCGGGGTCCCAGCGGCATGTTGATCGGAGATATCGCGAACAATGCCGGATACGCTTATCAGGCATCGGGACGCCGTTGGATCGACGCACAAAACCTCTTCACGCAGTTTTTTACGACATTGCCGCCGAACTCGCCGAGTTGTAGTCCGACGATGAATAACGAGGATGGACCGTTGATTTCCGCGAGTAGCAACCACACCGGAGGCGTCAACGTCGCGAGAGTGGACGGCTCGGTTATTTTCGTTTCCGACACGATTAGTACGGCCAATTTGGATAAAACGCCTGCCGATTCTCCTTGGAATTTCACCGGCGAAGCGCACCACTGGAAAGGGGAATCCATCTGGGGTATATGGGGTGCCCTCGGAACCAGGAATGGCGGTGAGTCCGCCGCGTTCCCGTGATCGATAACAGCCCCATCGCCGACGGGCGGTTTTGAGGACCGCCCACTCGCTTACTGATTTGTCCTACGTTTTACTCAAGGAGTGTCTATGTTTCGTCTATTGTCCTTTTGGGGACTTGTCGCGATCGTTTTGGTTTGTTCCGGTTGTGGTGCCAAGGGAAAAGGGTTACAGGTCGAATACGTCGAAGGAGTGGTTACTTTGGACGGTGAACCCGTTCCCAAAGCTTCGATAACTTTCATACCCACGACCGACGGTCCGGGTGTGGAAGCGGCAGCGGGATATACCGACGAGAAAGGGGTTTACAAACTGACTTCCGGCAACGGAGATCCGCAGAAGGGGGCTGTTGCAGGAGACTATAAGGTGATTATCTCGAAGATCGATTCCAAATCGCTGACCGAGGGGCAACCCTACGGTCAATCGACCGGCTATGCCGTGACTTATTCCCAAACCCATCTTTTGCCGGAAATTTACCGAAGCCGCAAAGATACGCCGCTGACGGCGACCGTCAAAAAAGGGAAGAACAAAGGAATGAACTTCGAATTGAAATCGGAGCCGTGATAGGAGAAAACGTCTCCGCAAATTCTGTTGACAAGTGTTGGTTTTCACCATGTTGTTTTTGCCGTTGTCGTGAAAATGAAAACCGTGGCCGACCGCTATTCCGCGTTATCCGATAAAATGGCAATGAAGACACACGGCCCGATTTTCCATGATTTTTGAAGAAACCGTCGACACGTTGTACTGCCGCTTTGAAAAAAACGTCAACACGACGCTCTGCACCGAAGTCGCGTCCCAACTTCGGGACCGGATCACGGACGCCCAACAACGTATTCCCGGGCTGAACGTCGTGTTCGACATGGCCGGGACCGAGTACATTTGTTCGGCGTTTTTACGGTTGTGCATACTTCATGGCAAACAAGTCGGCTTTTCGGGCTTCCGTGTGGAAAACGTATCGGACGACGTCCGTCGTGTTTTCGAGATCACCGGGCTGACGGGAATGCTTTCCCTCCCTTGAAAGCATGAATGGCATGCGCATTTGGAAACCCGGCACAACCCCTGCGGAACCCCTCACAAATTCCCGGGAATCATGGACGTTATCGGAATCGACGAAGCGGGATACGGACCGAATCTGGGGCCGCTGGTCGTCGCGGGTTCGGTTTGGCGCGTTTCCGGAAACGAAACGCTGGAAGAGCGGCTCGTCCGCTGCGGAGCGGTGGCCCGTTCGCTCCGGGAATTGCGGGACGGAAAAGGAGCGATCGCCGTCGCCGATTCGAAAACGCTTTACAAATCCCGGCAATCGCTCCGGCTGCTGCTTGACACCATCCTGACGGTTCTCGCTCCGCAAAGACCGCGGGAAGGATGGACCTTTCGAAATCTGCTCGCAACCCTCGATCCCGGCTGCGAAGTCGCGATGGAGCGAACTCCGTGGGACCGCGATCGAAACGAACCGATCCGCGACGTCGCGGAGGAAACCGCGGAGAAATTCGTCGCCGCGCTCGGTCGGGCACGCCTCGAAGGACCGCGACTGTACGGTAAAACGGTCTTTCCGGAGGAATTCAACGAGTGTGTGCGCAAATACGACTCCAAAGGGACCGCACACCTCCATTGGGTTCTCGGATTGGTTCGCCGGATTTTGGAGCGACTCCCCGAATCGGGGGAGCCGGTCGAAATTTTCTGCGACAAACTCGGGGCGCGGGACCGGTACGCTCCGTTTTTGTACATGTTCTTCCAGGACGCGATGATCCAAACTCTCGCCGAAGGGGCGGAGAGAAGCGCGTATCGTTTTTCGTTTCGGGAAAGAGAGGTTTCCCTCTCCTTTCAAGTCAAAGGGGAACGCTTTCTACCGGTCGCGCTCGCCTCGGTCTGCGCCAAACTCGTTCGGGAACTGGCGATGCAATCGTTCAACGCGTTTTGGCGAAAACACTTACCCGAACTGAAAGAAACGGCCGGGTATCCGGTCGACGCGAAGCGATTCCGCGAGGAAATCGCTTCGGTCCAAAAACGACTTCGCATCGACGACGATGTTTTTTGGCGAATCAAATAGCGTCGCACGGCTACGGGAAAGCGCGACGCGTTCAATCCTGAAACTCATAATCCGAATGCGCGGAGCCCGTCGTCGACGGAGCGGCAGAGTAATCGTACGATCTCCAGCCGCGGAACGAGGAGCGATTCTGCTCCTCCTCGTCGAGCTGTTGGCATTTGACGCACTTGCACGCAAACGGCAACACCTTCAACCGCGCGATCGGAATAGAGGAACCGCAGCCTTCGCAAGTTCCGTAAGTCCCTTCCTCGAAACGCTTGATCGCTCGCTCGATTTGGCCGAACTCGCGGCTTTCCACTTCATGGAAATGGAATTCCATTTCGTTTTCCGCGGCCTCGACCGCGGCGTCGACCGAGTCTCCAACTTGGACGTTGATCTCGGTTTGTGCCGTTTCGTCGTTGTCCCTATTGCGGCGGAGCGAGTTTCGACGTTCCAAGAGCTCTTCCCTCAATCTCTCAAGCGATTTGCCGCGAGACCGATCACGGTCCGCCGCCTTGACGACAAGGGGCTCCTTTTTCTTGACAGGCTTTGTATATTTGACAGGGGTTTTATTCTTGACGATCATTTTTCCCTCCCTTTTCGTGAAATGTGACGAGTATAATGAAGGCCGATTACACTACATTGTACGGGAACTTGCCAAAAAGTCCCGTTCAAAACAAGGAATTCCGTTAAAAATCGATTCAATCGTGTTAAAACAAGCGGACAATAATGGTTGCGCCCTTTTTGCGGGTGAAAACGAAGCCGTTCCCACCACAACAAACCTCGAGTCCCCCGTTGATGTTCTCCTCGCGTTTGGGGCGAATCTCGGAGATCCCCGGTCCCAAATTCTGCACGCTTGGCAACTCGTCTCCCAAGTACCGGGAATCGCGGGCATGCGTCTAAGCCCATTATACGCAACCGAACCGGTCGGTGGACCAAAAAACCAGCCGAATTACCTAAATTGTGCTGGATTAATATCCACGACCCTTTCCCCTGGGCAATTACTGCAAAAAATACAGGAAATTGAGTCAAAATTGGGACGTGTTCGCACGGAACACTGGGGGCCGCGGAGCATCGACATCGACATTGTCCTTTTCGGGGCTCTTGTCGTCCACACGGACACGCTCACGATTCCGCATCCGCGGATGCAGGAGCGGAGCTTCGTGTTAGACCCTGCCGGCGATGTCGCGGCGGACATGATCCACCCCACACTCGGGAAGAATGTTGCCGAACTGAGAAGAATGTTGCGGGAAAACCGTTAAACTTTTTCTACGACCAGTGCGAAAGTACGCCCCCCCAGACCGGTGTTGAGTTTGAGGACCGTTGGAGCGTTCATCGGTTGCGGCTTTTCCCGAACGACGTTGATCGGACAGTCCGGAGCGATTTGTTCGCAATTTCGAGTCGGGGGAATCAGACCGTGCTGCAAACCGAGCAGCGAACCGACCAGTTCCACCGCTCCGGCTCCGCTGCCGATATTGCCGAAATATCCCTTGAGCGAAGTCGTCGGAACATTCCCCAACTCCGCGCGAATCGCCGCCGCTTCGCGCGAATCCTCGTCAAGCGTACCGAGTCCGTCGGCGTTGACGTGTCCCAGATCGTCGGGCGAAAGTTCGGCGTCGAACATCGCTCCACGAATCGCCTGCCGGATTCCGACTCCTTCCGATTTCGAGTGATCGAGCTTCGGATCGGTCCGCATGCCGTATCCCCGGACTTTCGCGTAGATTTTCGCGCCCCGGGCCTCGGCGAATTCCCGGGATTCGAGAATGAACACGGCCGCTCCTTCGCCCGGCAAGGTTCCGTTGCGAGCCGCGTCAAACGGACGCGGTAGAGTACTCGGATCGTCGACCGGCGCAGCGAATTGATGCGTTTTTGCCCGAGCGAGAAAACTCGGATTGATACAATTCCCGCAACCGCCGCAAATCATCGCGTCCACCGCGCCACGCTCCAGAAGCCGAACCGCTTCAGTAATCGCCGCGAGAGACGATCCACGGTGAAGGGTAAGCGTGTTGTTCGGCCCGCGGGCGTCGTGAGCGATTCCGATATGGCAGGCGGGCATGTTAGGAAGATATATGAGCATCACCAAGGGGAAAATCATCTCCATCGCCGCATGAACCAACGCGGAAAAATCAAAGACACCGTCCTGAATTCCCCCGAC
>JAVBTU010000511.1:0-3159 GCA_031556015.1 Thermoguttaceae bacterium | reverse complement strand
CATGAATTTGGCATCCTTGCGCCGACGCTCCGATATTTACCGTCCCCAAGCCGCTTGACACTGATATACAGGCAATCCAATGGCAACTTCCAACCCTAAAAGAGTCTTGGTTCCCGTTTCCAATCCGTTGGGGGGAATTCGAACCTACATGCTCTACAACTTCAAGCCGATTGAACGGGCCGGTTACCATTTTACGTTTCTTGCGCCTGCGGGACACGCTTTGGATACGTTCCGCTCGGATTGGAGTGATTGCCCGGAGACGGAATTTCTCTCATTCGCCGAAGGGGAGTCGATGTGGCGTGCGATCCATTCCGCTTTGAAGTCGAACCGCTACCAACTGATTCACTCCCAGGGATTAAGAGCCGGTACCGAAGCGGCTATCGGGAATTATTTTGCGAAAATTCCTCATTTGATCACGCTTCATGATGTCATCGTTCCGCAGAACGACGTTCCCGGAAAAATGAAATGGCTCAAAAAAAGAATCAGCGAGTTTTTCACCAAACGTGCCACTGTAATCATTCCCGTGTCGCGGGATTGCTCGGAAAACCACTTGGCGCATTTTTCCCGCTGGAAAAAAGGCCCGTGTCGAATCGAAGTGATTTCCAATGGTATCAACGTCAAAGGATTGCTGGAGTCCCGTGAGTGTTTTCGACAATCGGGACGGCCGGGTATTCGAAATGAATTGGGGATCGACGAACAGGTCGTCTTGGGAGGTTTCTTCGGGCGGTTCATGCCGCAAAAAGGTTTCAAATATCTTTTGGAGGCTCTCTCCGAACTTGCCCGTCGTGGCTTCGGACACGATCGTTTCCGTTTGATCGCGACGAAAGACGCTCATGGCTATCGTGACGAAACGATCCGGTCCGTGGCCGAGCGGCCCGAAGTTGCTCCGATGGTCCATTTCGTCGAACCGGTAGCCGACATCGCTCCACTGATGTCGCAAATGGACGTGCTGGTGATGCCGTCTCTTTGGGAAGCGTGTGGATTACTTGCGATGGAAGCGATGGTTCTCGGCGTTCCGGTAATCGGTTCCGATGCGATCGGACTCCGTGAAGTTTTACACGACACACCGTCCGTCATGCCGCCCAAGGAAAATTACCTCGCCCTTGCCGACGCCATCGAGAAATACATTAACCACCCGTTTACGAATCAGGCGAAAGCCTTTGAAACTGAGGCGCAGCAACGATTCGACGTGGTCACGGCAGCCGATCAATTACTTGACATTTATCAGTCGCTCTAGCCCACGGTTTCCGCTGGTGGCACATGACGACGCACCATCGCCCGACCGTTATACGGAAATTGTCGGAAGCGAAAAAATGGCGCGGTCCGGTTTCAAAAGACCGTTTCAATCATCCGGTCCGAAGGTGAATGAATTCACTTTTGCCGGGCGTTGCGCTCCATCAGCAGGAAAAACGAATAAGCGTCGACGAATTCGACGTTTTCCGGGCCGCTAATCCGGATCGTTTCTTCCATGACCGTTTTGTGCCAACTCGGCGTTTGTAAAATCGTACGGATCGGCAGGAAGTGCGGTTTGCCCGGCTTGCGTTCGGCGACGAAATGGTCCGACAGCTCCTTGCCCGCTTTTTTCGGTTCGCCGTAAAGGTCGTGCCGCATCGGGATCGTGTACATGCCGTCGGTCGACTGCATGTACGGGACCTTCTGTCCGATCAACCCGGCTTTGGAAAATTTGGCATACGCTTTCAGCCCTTTTTCCCCCATTCCCGGTGCGTATCCGTCGATCACGAAACCGGTGATATCAAGATCGTACTTCTGGAAATAGCGCAAGTTGTGTTCCGTCCAGGCGTCCCAACCGTCCGGGATTTCCGGGTCGAGTCGCGGCGCGGTGAGCATTCCCGGGTTCAGGTATCCCGCCCCGCAGTCGCCGGAGATGAACCAGTCGTTTTCCTTCGCGTTTTTTCGGACGTAATCCAAAACGTGCGGCGCCCGCTGGTCCAGGTTCGGATTGAACGCCCAAGTGCACGGAATCGTCCCTCGCGCCGGATCGCTCCACAATTCGGGGACTTTCGTCGTCAACCACGGAGCACAGTCGTAATCCCCCATGTAGAACGTGATGTACGCTTTCGGGGCGACGTTGCCGTTTTCGTCGATCAAGCCTCGCTTTTTCAGCGTTTCGATCGTCGGACGCGCGGGCTGCGGGTAATGCGCTTTCAGCGGAAAGTGCTGGTAAAACGACCCATTGGCCAATGCGGAATACCCGAGCGCATCGGCGTCGATGTAGGCGTTGTAAGCCGAGAAAATCCGGACCGACTCCCATTCCGTCGGGACCGGCTCATGCTTGGAGCCCGCCTGGCCGTAAGAGGTGTATTTCCATGCCCAGGGAGTGAATCCGTGAATGTCGATGATACCTCCCTGGGCGTTGGCGTGCATCGATTTGAGAATCGCTTTGGTCGTCGCCAGATCGGTTCCGAGCGGCTGGTTCGGATCGTCGACCGGGGCTTCGTCGTCCCAACAGTGAAGCTCGAAAAAGAACCCGGCCCGGGAAATCGCGAAGTCGTGATTGATCAGCGTGTTGTTCCACGGCTCCCCCGCTTGCGGCAGCGTAAGCCAGTAGGAATCGAGGTAATACGACATATCTTTGCCGGAAACCTTGCCGGTATCGAGGAAATTTCGTTTCGCCCAAAGATACGCGTCGCACTTGGCGCTCCCGACGGAGATTTGGTCGACGGTTTCTTTGTCGAGTTGCGTGATTTTCGGGAGCGGTTTTCCTTTTTCGCCGTGGAAGATCGGACCGCCGTCTTTCGGGTCGCAGAGGAGAAGCGTGTTTTCCGGCTTGGCAAAACCGAAACCGGCTCGAACCGTTTTTTGGTAAACGGAATTTTCCGCGGCGTCGAATCGAAGGCAGACGCGGCTCTCCACTCCGGCGACCGTTGAAGCGACATTGGAGAGCGACCACGGTTTTTCACCGTAAACGACCGATCCTTTCAACCGAGGTGCGAAGGTTTGAAGGAGCTCGTCAAGCGATTGGATTTCCACGACCGGTCTTCCGGCGAGCCAGTTTCCTTCTTTGCGAAGTTCGTTCCACCAGAAATCGTCGACATTCGGCTTCGCCCGCAGAAAGAGAGTCGCTTCGGTTTTATTGACGATTACCTGAACGGAAGCGGCCCAGTGAAGCGTGTCCCACAATTTTAGCACCTGTTACGG
>JAVBTU010000319.1:0-3536 GCA_031556015.1 Thermoguttaceae bacterium | reverse complement strand
GCGACATTAATGCGCTACTGGCCTCAAGGATGGGTCGCATTCAACTGCGACTCACCAAAAACGACGTTATCGATGCACGCGTCGATACCTCCAAGGATTTGCCCCCGATAAAAATCGACGTCAAAAATCAAAAAATCCTCGGCACGCTTCAAGGGATTCCCCCGAGTTGGGACAACCCTTATCCGACACCGCGCGTGTGCGCCGTTCTCCATGTCGGCAAAAAGGATAACGATGCTTTGCCTGATTCGGTTGCGGAAGGACGGTGGCGAAATATCCGGGCGCTCGGCTCAACTAATGACTGGAAGATCGAGGGTCAATCGGCCGTCATGACCCTCGAAGGTTCTCCGGGAACTTCGTGCGGATTTCAATTTGCCCCCGTTCGCGTCGACACGCTGAGCTATCCGAAGATCGAATTCACGCTTTCAGGAAGCGAAAACGCCCGGTTTTTCGTGGAACTCAACTCGACCCGGGGAAATTTCTTCAGCTCCGGCTGGAGGGATACGCCGCGCGAGGCCGAACTCCGTTCTTTCGACCTTCCGGAAGGACACATTGTGACTTCACTCACGCTCTACACTTGGAGCAGTGACGGTCGGGCGGCGGAGAACCGATTTGAAAACCTCCGATTTGTCGGTAAAAACGATGCTCTCACCATCGATCTTCGGCAAGAGGGCGAAGGAAAGGTCGACTACGATACCGAACTCGATATTTTGCGGGCCGTCGCCACCGTAAAAAAACGAGGCCCCCGGAATTCCGTAGGTGATGATTTAACGTTTCGTGCGCTGGCGCAGGAAAATGTCTTTTTGTTGAACACCCCTGTTGATGTGGTGTTGGAGGGGGTATTGGCGGATTATCTTCCTCCGTTTGAAGAAGGCACCACCGAGGGGGTTTCGTGGATACGACAGCATCTCCCCCCTGATCCGGACTGGAAAGGCATGGATTACGCCGTGGCCTTGGCCTCGCGCGACGGGCGTCATTCGATCGCGATTTTTACCTCACTGGAAACCGAACATCCATTGGAGGCCGCCATAAAAACGGCCAAGGAAGTCTTGCGGAAAGAGGAGTCCGCACTGGTGGAAACCCATGAAGACCTCTGGAGGAAATTCTGGTCGAAAAGCGGGATACGGCTTTCCGATAAGGAAATCGAGAAACTCTGGTACAGAAACCTCTACTTTTTACGTTGCGTCAGCAAGCCGGGTGTCGAACCGGTCGGGCTTTTTGCCGGACTTGTCAATGACGCTCCCTACTGGCACGGCGGGCATACCTTGAACTACAACGCCCAACAAACATTCTGGTCGGCATACAATTGCAATCATCTGGAACTTGCGCAACCTTACGAACGGCTGATTTCCGAATACATGCCCCGCGCGCGATGGTTGTGTCGGTACACGTTCGGTTTCGACGGCGCTTATATTCCACACAATATTTTCAATTTCGAAAATGTTGATCCCGAAACATGTCGATCGAAACACAATCGTATGCACATTGTCACCCCTTGGGGATACACCCTTGGTGTTACAGGACATGCCGTACAAAATCTCTGGTTCCATTACAAGTACGCGCCCGATCGGGAGTACCTTGAGAAAATCGTTTGGCCGGTCTTCCGGGATTGCGCCTTATTTTATACGAACTTCATCGAAAACTGCCCGATCGACCCGTCCGGCAAGGCTTTGCTCGGACCGACGGTTTCGCCCGAACACCCTGATGCCGGGCCGTCCTATATTGACAATGTCAATTGTCCCTATGACATCGCTTTCGCAACGTTCACATTAAAAGCGGCCATCGAAGCCGGCAAAGAGCTGGACGTATCCCTTACCGAAAAAGAAAGAGCTTTCGTAAAACGTTTCGAGCAAGCTCTTGACATCATGCCCGATTATCCCGTGTTCATTCCGGAAAAAGGTCAGACCGTTCCGGGCCGCTCCCTACCCGGTGACGGCCTGCCGATTGTTGTCGACCTTCTCGGAAAAGCGCCCGAAGTCTATAACATCGCCGTTCCAATCACTCCCGTTTTTCCCGGGGATCAAGTCACGTGGTTTTCCGCCGATTCGGAAAAAGAATTGTTCACTCGAACTTTGCGAGGCCTACTCTGGAATGGAAACAATTCCGGAATCATGATCCCGGTTGCTCATGCGCGACTTGGCACTCCCGAGGCCTACGAGGTTTTGAAAAGAGAGGCTTTATCGCGTCAGCGTCCCAACGGCACGTTGACACTCGCGCCGATCGGTATGGGGACGTTCAACGACTGCGGGCATTACACCGAACAATTTGCCGTTTCCGGGGCCGTTTCGGAATTATTGCTGCAAAGTCCTGGTGATGCGATTCGCCTGTTTCCGGCCATTCCGAAAGGAATAGACGCGGAGTTCGTCCATCTCCGGGCGGAAGGCGGTTTCCTGGTTTCCGCACGACAAAAGGAGAATCGTTTGGAACATTTGGAAATCCACGCAACGGTCGGAGGTCTCCTCCGTATCCAGGTTCCCTGGGCAAAAGTGTGGGCAAAATGTGGTTCGAACGTTCTCAAGCTGACGGCTGATTCAAAAGGAGTGGTCGAACTGAAAACTCAATCGGGAGAGATTTGGGTTTTTGAAGACGTTTCTTTCTGAGGGAGTCTCTATCACTAGTACTGTCAAACTTACGAAATCCGTTTTCTGGAGCAAGGCGATTGTTTGCCAGTCAGAATGATTGTTTCTTCGTCGTCGAATCCACGACCGCATAAAGAAAGCCGTCACCAACGACGTAAAGCGTGTTGCCCCGCGCGGCTGCCGGGGCGAAAATCCGACCGGGCATCGTGATTTCGGACAAGATTTCCGGCGTCCGCCCGCTTCGGAGGGCGTAAAACATCCGCCGTTCGGTCCCGATGTAAATCTTCCCGTCGGCCAAAAGCGGCGCGGCCCAGAGATCGCCACGCAGGGGAAGCGTCCACACCTTTTCTCCCGTCTTGATATCGTAGCAATAAAAATTTCCCCGACGGTCGCCGAAATACAGCAGTCCGTCCGCCAAAGCGGGCGGAGTGATCGCGCCCCCTTCGATGTTCGGCGTTCCCCAGGCGAGGGCCGTTTTCGTGATATCGCCTCCGGCATCGCCGAATTGGAAGGCCGCCAACCAGCTTCGGCACGGCTTCGCGCCGTTCCAGGCGTCATAGCCGAACAGCATCAAGACGCGATCCGTGTCCGGATCATAGCACGGCGGCGGCAGGCAGGTGTACGAAGGGCTGCCCATTCCCATGACGTACGGCGGAACCGGTTCCGCAGCGTCGCTTTGAGCCTGCGGATCGCCGTGAAATTTCCACGATACCGGCAACCGGGGCACCGTTCGGTTGTCGTAAGTCTTACCGTGTTTCCGCCGCGCCTCGACGAGCGTCTTCCTGTCCGGCGTTTCCGTGCAGTAAACCACGCCGTTTCCGCCTCCGTAGAGGACATAAGATTTTCCGCGGCGCTGCACGAGCGTCGGGTTGCACCATTGTCCGTGGGAAATGTCGCTGCCGATGTCGAAATCGTCCCGGGCCAACGGCTCGCCGGTTTCCAGATCGCAGATGAGCAACG
>JAVBTU010000203.1:0-3055 GCA_031556015.1 Thermoguttaceae bacterium | reverse complement strand
GTCCACCTCGGAAATCGCGACGGGATTCACGTCGGCGTCATGACCTTGGCCGATACGTTGACCGAGAACCCGGAAACCGTCGGCAGCTTTTGTAAAACGGTCCGCGGGTTGACCGTGACGTTGGACCCGACCCATTTTATCTACGGCAGTCCAAAGCCGAAAGATTACGATTCGCTCATCGAAAACGTCAGCCACGTCCGGCTGCGGGACTCGACCAAAGACAATTTTCAGGTCCAGATCGGCCAAGGGATCATTGAATACGGTAAGCTCGTCATTCAACTCAACAAAGTCGGATATCGACGCGCCTTGTGCGTCGATTTAGCCGTCTTGCCGAACATCGACCCCATCGCCGAACTTCGCAAAATGCGACTGCTGTTGGAAAGTTTGCTTTAGACAACGCTCGCTTACGCTTCCCGCTCCGTTGTTTTCGCTCGCTTACGCTTCCCGCTCTGTTTCGATTTTTCTCTAACTACTGACTACTACCCCATGAAACGACGTGATTTTCTACAAGTGACGGCTTCCGCATTCGCGGCGGCGTCGGTTCCGATGGTTGTTCCCTCTTCGGTGCTCGGCAAAGACGGAAGCACCGCCCCCAGCGAAAGGATCGTGATGGGGGTGATCGGCTGCGGTGGTCGGGGGACCGATAATATGCACCATTTTCTCGCCTTTCCCCAGGTGCGGATGGTCGCCCTGTGCGATCCGGTCCGGGACCATCGGGAAAACGCCAAAAAAATCGTCGATCGCAAGTACAGTAACACCGATTGCGTTACGTTCAACGATTTCCGCGACCTGCTCCGCCTGGAAACGCTCGACGCGGTCATGATCGCGACGCCGGACCATTGGCACTGCCCGATCGCGCTGGAAGCGTGCAAAGCGGGAAAGGACATCTTCTGTGAAAAACCGGAAACGCTCACGGTCAAGGAAGGTCGTGAAATGGTCGACGCCGTCAAGCGATACGGCCGCGTTTTCTCCGGCGGGAGTCAACGGGTTCTCGACGATTACGGCGACATCCCGCGATTGATCTGGAGTGGTGCCATCGGCGAAGTGAAAGAAGTGTTCGTCGACTGCGGAGGTCCGTCCGGCGATTGCAACTTGGAAGCCCAACCGGTTCCAGACGGCGTCGATTGGGAAATGTGGATCGGCCCCGCTCCGATGCGACCGTTTCATGAGCAATTGATTAAAGGCGGATATCGTCCGTACCGCGATTTTTCCGGCGGCGGCATGACCGATTGGGGCGCCCATCGCTTCGGGGCCGCTCTTTTCGCGACGCAACAGTATCACACCGGCCCGGTCGAAATCATTCCGCCGGACGGGAAGGACGTGAAAGAGTTGACGTTCGTTTTCAAAAACGGAATGAAAATCTATCATTCCAAAGTCGGCGACATCGTTTACAAGGGAACCGAAGGGGAACTGCCCAACGGGAAACGCAAGACACCGGAAAAATTCGTCGACGTCCCCGGCTACAGCGGAACCGGCGGTCTGTTCGGCGATTTTCTCGATTGCGTTAAAACGCGCAAGCAACCGTTTCGGGACATCGAATCGGCGCATCGGGCCGTCACCGTTTGCCATCTGGGGAACATCGCTTACTGGCTCAAGCGGCCTTTGCGTTGGGATCCGGAAACGGAAACGATCCTCGACGACGAACTCGCCTCCCGCTGGCTGAGCCGCCCAAGCCGCTCGCCTTGGGAAAGAAGCTGAATTGGGGTGAAAAGTGATAGGTGATAGGTGATATTTTCAACACCGTATCTGTTTTTATCACTTATCACCTTTCACCTATCACCTGTAATTTACATGCTTGACGTTCGGAAAATCGCCAAAGATTATTCGACTCGCGGCGGAACGATTGCCGTCCTTGAGGATTGTACGTTTCAGCTTCAGCCGGGCGAATCTCTCGCGGTCGTCGGACCGAGCGGGTCGGGTAAGAGTACGCTTCTGAACATTCTGGGAACGCTGGAGCCGCCGACGTCCGGGACGTTCGAGCTTGACGGCGTTTCTCCCTTGGGACTTGGCGAAAACGAGTCGGCGGCGTTTCGGCGAAATCGAATCGGCTTCATTTTTCAGGACCACCATCTCCTTCCCCAGTGCGGAGCCTTGGAAAACGTTCTGATTCCGTTTCTAGCCGACGGAGCCGTTTCCGAGTCGCAAAAATCTTACGCCGGAGAGCTGCTTCGTCGTTTCGGACTCGGCGACCGCTTGGATCATCGGCCCGGCGAACTGTCCGGCGGCGAACGGCAACGTGTCGCGATCGCCCGAGCCTTGGTACGACGTCCCGGGTTGATCCTGGCCGACGAACCGACCGGAAACCTCGACCGAACAACCGCCGGGACCATCGCGGAGTTATTCCAGACGCTTCTCGATCACTCGAAAGAAAACGGGATCATGCTGATTCTCGTAACACACGACCGCGAACTGGCTTCGCGGATGCACTTCGTTCGTGAACTTGATCGCGGCATTTTGCGGGAACCGCAAGAGAGGACGCCGTAAAAAGAGACTGTGCCATCCTACGCCGTTAAACGTTTTTGGGGCGCGGGCGTCTCGCCCGCAAGTGGGAAGTCGGGAACCATTTGCCGGCAGGGCCATCGCGCGTATCTGAGATGTTTGGCGAAAATGCGTAAAATGCAATATCAGGCTTGAAACCCCACATTTTCAGGGGCGGGAAGCGATGCACTCTTTTGCCATGTTTTTTGTTTCACAAACAGATATGGCATTATTTTGCAGCAAAAACCTGCCAAACCCCTGATTTTGAGGGAAAAAGCGTGCGCTGGCCCTGCGTTTGCCGGGCTTACTTCCGCTTCGCGGGGAATGCGAAAAACCGGGATTTTCAAGTGCGGGCGAGGTGCCCACGCTCCATTAAAAACGCTAAACGGCATGGACACCCCCGTTTAGCGCACGAAACCGGTCGAGCAGGCGACGTTCATTTCCGTGGGACCATCGATTGAGCGGTTGGAATCGTGGGATTTTTGTCGTTTCGCATCAATCCGAGGACCGTGATCATCACTTTCGGGACGACCAGGGTCGAGTAATACGTCGACGGTCCGTAGGCGGCGGTGTACGT
>JAVBTU010000041.1:0-5110 GCA_031556015.1 Thermoguttaceae bacterium | reverse complement strand
AACTTCGCGAACGCTCGAATCGATTTCGTGGAGCGTGCGATTGACCTGATCGAGCATCAGGTTAAGGTTGATGTTCATCGTGTCCTTGTCGCCGCGAACCTTTACGGTCGAAGTCCAATCGCCGTCGGCCAGTTTCGTCGCGAGCGTCTCGACGTTCTGGAATTCCTTGAGGATTCCGTCCAAGGCCTGTGCAAGAACTCCGACTTCGTCCTGACGACGCAGGTCCCCCTCGGGAATGTTGAACGAAACGATTCCATCGCGGGCAATCAGATTCATCGCGCTGACGGCTGAACCGATTCCCTTGGTAATGTTCCCGGTCAAAACAAACGCGACAACACAACCGAGAATGATCGCTCCGAGACTGAACAGCAGGGTTGTCCAAAGAATCTTGTCGTCGAAAGCCTTGGAATCCGCCATTGTTTCCTCGGTCCGCGACTTGAGATTGTCGATGAAGACCTCGACGCACTTGGTCGTGTCCGCGGCAAAGTTGTTCGTGGTGGTATCCCGGTCGTTCATCTTCTTTTCACAATCGAAGACGTTGTTGATCGCAACTTCCCATTTGTCGATTTCTTTCAAAGCGTCGTCAAGTCGTGCCTGGTTTTCCGGAACCATTTTCGGTCGAAGAGCTTCCAGTTCTTTCTTCATGGCCTCCCCTTTGGACTTCAACTCGGTTTTCATTTGAGTGATTTTGTCCTCGAGGAATTCCGCGCCGATTTGGAAGCAGAGTCGACGCACATCGTTGACGGTCGCGATGGCATGATCCACCTGCCCCTCAAGCTCTCCTCGTTCGCTCGGATAAAAAGTTTTTCCGTCTTGAGTAATCGAGAATTGCTTCTTTGTCGCTTCCCGGACCTTTTCCGCGACCATGTCGAGTTGAGTCCGAACGATCTCGGCTTGCTTACCGCGTTCTTCGAGAGCCTTTTCCCAAGCGGGCTTTTCGACTTTGTACCAACTTGAGTCGCTCGCGGAGAACTTGTCGACCGCCGTGATAATGTTGTCGACCGCTTCTTTTTTGTTGACCTTGTCATAAATTCGAGTCTTGATCGCACCGATTTCTTCCACTTTTTTATTCACGGCCTGCTCATGAATATCCTCATGGGTGATCGAACCCCGATCCGACTCGAGTTGGGCTTCGTAAACGAGCTGTTCGATCTTGGAACCTTGTTCGGTTAATTGACTGACGATGGAGATCTCTTCCGTCATTTTTGCGCTGGCGAATATCGCGTAGCGGCCGGCAAAGTAAACGCCGACCAAGAGCAGAAGCACCAGAAAGAACCCTAGGAACAACTTTGTTCCGATTTTCATATTGTTGAGCATGATAAATTATTCGCTGGTTGGGAAGACCGTGAAAAAGATGGTTCGAAAAAGCAAATCGCAAATCAGGAACAATTCCGGCTCCGGGTTTTGAAAATGTAAATTGATTTGGATTACGCAAAAAATTCCACCCGACCAAAAAATATAGGGTTTATATCCCGCATTGTCAAAGCAAAACGTCCGCTTTTTCTGGAATGGAATTTTTTTTTGCGGCCACACTGATTTATAAGCCGTTTTTTCGTTATAATCAATACACTCAATGGATTTATTGTAATTCTCCCTGCAAAAATTGAAAAAATAACTCAAACGATGAGCAAGAAGTACTCCGTCGGCCTCCTTGGTTTCGGCATGATCGGTAAAGTCCACGCCTTCGGATACGCGACGTTACCGTATTACATGGATCCGCTTCCAGGCGATTTCCGGATCACGCATGTCGCCACGGCGCATCAAGGAACCGCCGAAGCGGCGAAAACGCTTTGCCGTGCGGAAATCGCGACGACCGATTACCGGCGCATCACGGAGAATCCGGACATCGACATCGTCCATATCTGCACGCCGAATGACTTTCATTGCGAGCCGCTCCTTTCGGCGATTCACAACAAAAAGCACATCTACTGCGAAAAGCCGCTCTGCACGACCCGGACCGAGGCGGAAGCGATTCGGAAGGCAATCGAGGCGACCGGATACGCCGCGACGAATCAAATGACGTTCCACCTCCGATTTTTTCCGGCGATCCAGCGGATGAAGCAACTGATCGACGAAGGTCGACTCGGACGAATACTGCAATTTCGCGTCGGATATTTTCACGCGAGCAACGCCTCGCCCGATTTGCCGTACAAATGGAAACACGCCCCGCCGGGCGGCGTCGTCCGGGATTTGGCGTCGCACCTGCTCGATCTGGTCGATTTCCTCATCGGACCGCTTGATTCACTGTCCGCGAAAACGCAAATCGCGTACCCGAGCCGACCGATCACGGCTCCGACGCCGGACAATCCCGACCCGCCGCGAAAAGAAGTGACCGTTGAAGACGCCGTTTACATTTTCGCCAAGGTTCGGGACGGCGCTTGCGGCGTTCTGGAAGCGACGAAACTTGCGACCGGAGCGGAAGACGAATTGCGGCTCGAAATTCACGGCGAAAAAGGGGCGGTCCGGTTTCAGCTTCTCGAACCGCATTTCGTCGAGTTTTTTGATGCGACCGCTTCGGACAAACCGCTTGGCGGAAATTCCGGCTGGCTTCGAATACCTGCCGGCGGACGATACGAATCGCCGCAGACGGCGTTTCCGTCCCCGAAATCGTCGCTCGGCTGGATAAGAGCGCACTGCGCCTGCCTGGGCAATTTTCTCCAAGCGGTTGCCGAAGGAAAGCCGACACAACCGGACCTGCGGCAAGGAATCAAAGTTCAGGGGCTCATGGAAGAAGTTTTCCGGTCGGCAAATCTCCAATGACGCCGCAACGTTTCATTCCATCACCGCCAAGGCGATTTCGATCCGTCCGAACGGGGCGCTGACCTGGACGCCGCCGATCCGGTCGCGAATACGGTTCAGCGATTCCCGGGCGATTTCGATCCCGACGGCGAGCTGTTCTTCCTTGGAATACGTCGACGCCTGCTCCATTCGCTTCATGATCGCGTCCGGGACGACGACGCCGGGGACCTCGTTATTCATGAACTGAGCATTTCGAAAACTCGACAGCGGCCAGATTCCGGCCAGTATCGGGATCGGAATTCCGTTCATGCCCGCGTCGATTTTGTCGAGAAAACTCAACAGTGCGTCTTGGTCGAACACCGGCTGCGTGATCGCGAATTCGGCGCCGTTTTCCACTTTTTGACGGAATCGATCGAGTTCCCGGTTCTGGTCCAGCGACGTCGGATCCAAGCCGACGCCGATCACGGCCCGAGTCGCGGGAACGATTTCCTGACCGCCCAAGTCGACGCCGCGATTGAGTCGCCGCTGCACCGCGCACATCGCAACCGAATCGGCGTCGAACACTCCGGTCGCGTTCGGGTAAAGGCCCAACTTCGGCGGGTCGCCGGTTACGAATAAAATGTTCCGAATTTCCGACGCCGCACAAGCGAGCAGGTCCGCCTGCATTCCGATCAGGTTCCGGTCGCGACAGCAGAAATGCAAAATCGCTTCGATATTCGCGTCCCGCTGAATCCGCTGTGCAACAACGAGGGGCGAAATTCGCGAACTGGCCCGCGGACCGTCCGGGATGTTGATCGCGTCGATTCCGTGTCGATGCAGCTTTTGACTTTTTTCGACCGTTTGCGCCAAATCGAACCCACGCGGCGGGACGAGTTCGACGAGCTGAATCCATTTTTTGTTCGCCAATTTCCACGCCAACCGGGACCGCTCCGCGAATTCGAACTCGTCCCGTTCCCGGACTTCCGGCTGCATCGATTGCAGGACCGATTTCGTTTCACGGCTCTTCGACAGCGGCTTAACCGCCAAGGCGATTTCGCGAATGTGGTCCGGCGTCATACCGCAGCATCCGCCGACGGCCCGAACGCCAAGATTGACAAACCGCATCGCGTAAGTCGCGACGTATTCCGGCGAGCAGTAGTAAAGATGGCGCCCTTCGAACTCCTTCGGTACTCCGGCGTTCGGCTGCACGATCAGCGGCAGTTGCGTGATTCGGACCGCGTGTTCGACCGCTTCGAGCAGTCCGTCCGGGCCGTTGCCACAGTTGAACCCGAACGCCGCCGGTTCGACCGTCGAGCCCGGAACCGGCGCGAAAAGCTGGTCGATCGACTCTCCGGAAAGTGTTTCCTTACCTTGGGCGATCGCGACGGAAAGCACGAACGGAACCTCCGGGCGTTTCGACATGCTTTGCCGGCAGATTTCCAACCAACTTCGCGACGGGATCGTTTCGAAAAGAATGAAATCGGCTCCTCCGACGACGAGGGCGTCGATCATCTGCAGGATCGTTTCCTCGATTGCATCGGTTGCCGCGTTTTGAAACGAGGGAATCGGACCGATCGAACCGGCGACGTAGATCGTCCGTCCGGACTGGTCGGCGATCGAGCGGGCGATTTCCGCTCCGGCGCGGCACATATCGACGGTTTTCTCGGCGAGCCCGTATTTTTCAAGCGTGAGCCGGTTCGCCCCGAACGTGTTGGTCGTCAAACAGTCCGACCCGGCCTGGGCGTAATCGGATAGGATCTCGCGGATCAACTTCGGTTCCGAGAGGTTCAACTCCTCGAAACAGCGGTTCGTGAAAACATGGTGTCGATAAAGTTCGGTCCCCATCGGGCCGTCGAAGACGAGAACCCGTTGTTTTAACGCTTCGGAAAATGGTGTCATAATAGGCAGCCGCGGCGTCGTGACAGTGTGAAAAACATAATCGCGAATCCATTACTTCAATGGTCAACACTATGAGCTTGTGATTCCTCTTTTTTCGTTCGTTTTTGTTTTTCCCGCATCCATTCCTCGTAAAGAGCCCTGCCGCGTGCGGAGCTGTCATCACTCATGGCACGGATGTCATAGTTGAATTTTTTTGCATGTTCTTCACGCATGCGGTGAATTTCCTGCATTACGGGGTCTTCCCAGTTGTTGATGTCATAAATCATTGTCACCTCCCAAAAATGTTTGCGGCGTGAGTAAAACGGGGGGATGGTATCCGTTTTCGCGTATCAAGCGATTGATTTTTTCTCTTGTATCATCGTTGACGATATGGCGGCAATTCCATGTCAGCAGATAATCCATTCCATAAACCGCAGCATAGGCGACATGGAGAGCGTCATCACTCGCTTTGGCAGGAATCGCATGTTTCAAAACAATATTTTCCGCTAAATCA
>JAVBTU010000111.1:0-4097 GCA_031556015.1 Thermoguttaceae bacterium | reverse complement strand
GACTTCGCTTCCCGATGCGAGAAGAATCACGTCCGGTTTTCCGCCGGGCGCGTCAGCGAGAACGTAAGCACCTTTCGTGACACCATTTGCCGGAGCATATTTCACGCGGTCGATCGTCGGGAGATTTTGCCGCGTGAAAATCAAAATCGACGGCGTCGTTTTCGATTGGACCGCGATTTTGTACGACCCGGCGACTTCGTTCGCGTCGGCGGGGCGGAACACGTTCAGGTTCGGAATCGCCCGAAGTGACGCCAGATGCTCGATCGGCTGGTGCGTCGGACCGTCTTCGCCGACCCCGATCGAATCGTGCGTATAGACGAACAGCGTCGGTATATTCATGATCGCCGCAAGCCGGATCGCGGGCCGCATGTAATCGGAGAAAACGAAAAACGTTGCGCAGTACGCTTTCAGACCGGACAGCACCATGCCGTTGGCGACCGCGCCCATTGCGAATTCGCGGATCCCGAAATGAAAATTGCGACCGGCGGGATTATTCAGAACGTCGAAATCGCCGGCCCCCTCGAACGTCAAATCCGACTTGTTCGACGGAGCGAGGTCCGCGCTGCCGCCGAGCATCCACGGAATTCCTTGTGCGAGTTGATTGAGCACCTTTCCGCTGGAAATCCGGCTCGCCATCCCTTTCGGGTCCGTCGGGAACGGCGTCAGATGAGCGTCCCAACCGCTCGGCAAATCGCCCGCCGCGATTGTCGCGAGTTCTTCGGCTAGAGCCGGAAATTCTTTGGCGTAAGAGGCAAGCGTTTTTTCCCATTGGGCGAAAGCGTCGGCTCCGTTTTTGCCGATGTTTTCCCGGAATAAATCGTACACGGAGTCGGCAACGACGAATTTTTCATTTTCGGGGAGTCCGTACACTTTTTTGGTCGCCTGGATTTCCGCTTCGCCCAACGGCGCACCGTGCGCTTCGTGGGAACCTTCCATTTTCGGGGCACCGAACGCGATCTTGCTTTTGACGATGATCAGCGTCGGGCGGTCCTGCGTTGCGAGAAAACCGTCCAAAGCGGTACGGAGCGCGGCCAAGTCGTTCACGTCGTCGACGTTGAGCACGTTCCAGCCGTACGCAAGGAACCGGCTTTGGGCACATTCGGTGAACGCGAGTTCGGTGCTTCCTTCGATCGTGATTTTATTGTCGTCGTAAATCCAGCAGAGGTTCGACAGATGCAAATGTCCGGCCATGGACGCCGCTTCGGACGCAACCCCTTCCATCATGTCGCCGTCGCCGCACACGGCGTAAATGTTCGAATCGAAAAGCGAATAATTCGGCTGATTGTACCGTCCGGCGAACCACTTGGCCGCGATCGCCATGCCGACGCTGGACGCGACTCCCTGTCCGAGCGGGCCGGTCGTCATTTCGACGCCGGTGACGTGCCCGAACTCCGGATGCCCGGCGCAGGGACTGCCGAGTTGTCGGAAATTTTTAATGTCGTCCAGTGAAACCGCTTCTTCCGTCGTAATTTTGCCGGTTTTCGGGTCGATTTTCTTCACGCCGGAAAGGTGCAGCAGCGAGTAAATCAGCATCGAAGCGTGTCCGACGGAAAGAACGAACCGATCCCGACCGGGCCAATGCGGATGGGCCGGATCGTATTTCATACGTTCGTTGAACAAGAGATACCCGAGCGGCGCAAGCGACATCGGCGTCCCCGGATGTCCGCTGTTGGCCGCCTGGACGGCATCCATGGAGAGAGTCCTGATCGTGTTGATTGCCGAAAGTTCCCGAGATGTTGCGACGACTGCCATGATAAATGCAATTCAAATTCAAATGGGGGAAAAAATAAACGACCCGTCATTATACCCTCATCCCAAGCAAGCGGGAAGCATCGGACACGTTCAAAAATGGCGAGACGGAAGGATTCATAACCACGCCAAAACCCGCGATCCGATGATCGCGTGTAAAAACGGTTATTCCACTCTTTTTCAAAAATATTCGTTAGGAAATCCAGTCGAACCGGAACAATGGGATAGTCGGTTCTTGTTTTACATTCCCACTTAAGGATAATTTGAACTCATGGAAAATGCGATTCTCGACCAGCAACACGACCAATGGGTGCGATTAAGCCGCGGCGGCGACCGGGAGGCGTTCGGGCGGATCGTGCGGCAGTATCAGGGGATCGTCAGTGGCCTGGTCTACGGGATGCTCGGCGATTTTCATCGGAGCGAAGACATTGCGCAAGAGACGTTTCTGGTCGCGTGGAAAAAGCTCGACGAGCTGCGGGACGTGTCCAAGCTGCCCGGCTGGCTCTGCGGAATCGCACGGAATTTGGCGAAAAAGCACCTGGAGCGGCATCCGAAGCTGCCGAGTCTTACCGATTCGGAAGTGAACGATATTCCCGAGCTTTCGGATGATCCGGCGACCCGGTTGGCCCGTGAAGAACGGAACCGTCTGCTTTGGGACGCTTTGGAAAACATCCCGGAAAAGTACCGTGTTCCGCTCGTGCTTTACTATCGGAACGAAAAATCGGTTTGCGACATTGCCGCCGCGTTGGAACTGTCCGAAGAAGCGCTGCACATGCGGCTTTCCCGGGCGAGAAAGTATTTGCGCAAAGAGCTGGAACGGCAAGTCGCCGGCGCACTTTTCAGCAGCGCCCCCGGCGAACTGTTTTCGCTCGCCGTCATCGCCGCCCTGCCGGGAATCGCGACGTTGACCACGACCGGCCAAGCCGTCGCCGCGACACCGCTTGCCGTCGAACCGGTTTTGGCTGCCGCTGTCTGTACGTCGTCCGAATGTGGATCGGGAAACGCTTGCGCCGCGACCTTCTCACTCGGAGGATTCGTTCTTTCGATTCTTTCAATCGTCAGTATCGTTTTATTTTGGTTTTGCTGGATCGGCGGTTTGATCCCGAGTCTTTGGCTTTCCATACGAAATGCTCCGTCACTTCGAGCAAGACGATATTTGATTCTGACAAGTTTACGGCTGTACTGCCTTTTCGGAGCCATTTGTTCTTTCGCCGCTTCTTTGACGGCACTTGATATGCCTTTTGGACGATTGTTCAGCGGAGGGACCGGATACACGACGTTCACACTCTTTCGTGACACCGTCTGTTTTTCCGTCTGGTTTCTCCTGATCGCCACCGCGTTGATCTTGCTGCCGATATCGATCTTCGGGTACCGACGGGTGCTTCGTGAAAACGCCGGCTTGATCGCTCCGCAAAAGATGAAACCATTGGAAGAATCGTCGCTTTCCTTCAAGCGGTTGCGGCGTTCGTTTCGCTTGTACGGAAGTGCGATGCTCGCGATGTTTGCTGTGACAATTGGAACGCTTGTCTCGGGAGTCTATCTGGAAATGCTTCAGGGTTTCGAACGCTGGACGGCGGGCTGCGGATTGCAGGCTTGGGAACGGTTCCTTCGGTACTTTGGAGCGCAGTACGGGCTTGTCGGTTTGCTCGTCCTGGTGGTGTTTCAACGGATGTATCACGGACTCCTCAAAACGGCAAAAGACGAAGAATCCTTTGCGGCCGCTCCGGCGATCATCGATCGAAATACGCCGTTTCGGGAGCGAGTCTTTATTGAATGGCTCGTTTCGTTCGGGCTGTTTCTCGCGGCGGGGTTCATTTTTCTATGGGGAGAAGCGTTCATCTCCAGTTGGATACCACGCTCGCCGGTGTCGTTGTTCGAAGCGATTGTGCTGCTGCTTGCCGTGACGTTCGGCGGGGCGGCAATCAATGCCCGTTGGCCGATTCTGCGCTGGTTGACGAATACGCTCGTGATCGGATTCCTTTTCGCTTCGTTTCTGCTGATCGGACTTCGGCGTGTCGACTTCATGGGCTGGAACCATTTGCCGTTTCAGGAATTTTTCGATTCCCCGCGAAGTTGGCCCGTTCTTTGGGGAATCACGGTTCTTGACGCCATCCTTGTTTTCACGACCTTGACCACGATGATTCTCGGCGTTTTGTATCTACGCTGGAAAGGTAAGAAGCGTTTTTTCTCCCCGCGAACGATCAAAATGACTGATCATTTCGTACTTTGGGGGCTGAAAAAAATGGATAGACTAGGAAATTTGCTAATGACCTAAAAACGAAAAAAGGCCATAATTCTCTTTGTTTAAGCCAAAACAAGGAGGTGAATCATGGCCAAAGAACCCGCAA
>JAVBTU010000088.1:0-9621 GCA_031556015.1 Thermoguttaceae bacterium | reverse complement strand
ATTCGTCCTGATGCTCCCGGGCGGTTTCGGGGCGCGGGAATGGGTGCTCATCCAGTTTCTCGCTCCGATGTTCGCCGCGGCTTTGACGGCGTCCGGCGGAGATCCGACGCTCGCCGAAGGTTTCGCGATCGCCGTCGCCGGAGGACAGCGGGTCGTTTCAATCCTCGCCGAACTCGCGATCGGGGCGGTTCTGGTCGGGCTGCCGGTTCAAAAAAACGTTCCGGGGGAAACCTGACACCGGTTAATACGTGGTAAGATTGTGTTTAACGAAACATTTTGTCATTCTTGAGGTACTCCGAAGAATCTGGTTTCAATCCGTGCCCGCTTATGCAATGCGTGTTGGCCGGATACACCAGATTCTTCACTTCGCGAGTACGCTTCGTTCAGAATGACAAAATTCGTCCGTTAATATTTGACGAAACACTTATCACTCTTTTTGCGGTTCTATCACGAAATTCAAGTCGAACCATTGGCCGTTATGGGGGTGAGGAGTTGGCGTCTGGTCGAAAATGTCGCACCCCCACAAGTACGGCGTGCCGGGTTTGTGTTGCGAATAATAACCTTCCCTTTTTCCTTCGGTCCCGTCCGGGTGCGGGTCGTAAATAAACGGCCAATTGACGTACGGCACGTTCGGAATTTCCGCGAGAATGCCCGCCGTTTTCAGCGCATCGAGCGTTTCGGGAAGCTCTCCTTTTTCCTTGACGTATTTGATCAGCGCCAGTTCGAGAATCCTTGCCCGCCGGATTAACTCCGTGCTATAGACGCTGCCGAGAGAAAAACAATAACTTGATGTCGCCAATCCGTTCCAGAACATAAAGGGACGTTGATACTCCCAGCGTCCGTCCCAACCGTACTCTTCCATAAAAGCTTGCCGATACGAGTCGATGTCCCCCTGGTTGTGGAAAACGATCGCCTCCGCTTTCTCCGCGAGCGACGATTGAATTTGAAACGCGTAATCCGTTTCCCGCAAGGCGCGTTGGCGTTCCCACGGTAAAAACGTGAACAACAGAAGCGCTTTGTCGAGCCCTCTGGAGTCCGTGATCACTCGATCGTAACGGAGATACCGATAGTCGACTTCGTACATCCGCTGGAGCCGTTGCGTGAGCGGGACGCGCTCGGTGTCCAGCAATTGAAGCAGCGCGATCGCGCCGTCGAGAAACGCGGTTTCGATTCCGTCGACGATAATCGGCGGATCGTTCCGTTCGTTTTCATTTGCGAGGGACACGCCTTCTATTTTGATCGAATCCGGATCCACTTTAAGTTTCCGTTCATAATATTTTCGGTTTTCGAGTATCAGCAAGGTTTGGATCGCCGAGAGGACTTCGAATTCGAGATCGTCGTGGGAGCAAGCGACGACGGCCAGAGACGGATCGGTGAACGACCGGTTCACGTATTCATACCGACTTTTCAAGGTTTCCAGGTCGGGCGCCATTCGAATGAATTCCCAACTCCAGGGTGAGATCATCCGGTCATCCTGCCGTACGGGTTCCCCCGGCTTGCATTGGAAGCCCGCCGACAACGCCTGCGGATCGGCGCGGAAGCCGTATTCGACTTTCGGGATCGTGTAGACGCGATAAAACGGTATCACGACGCAGATCGCGGCGAACGTGCAAAACACAGTCAATCCGACCGGACGCCGCGAATTTCGAACGGTTCGCCCGCGAAGCCAATCGTCGATCCGCAGCCGCGACGCGACAACGAAAGCGAGAATGAGCGGGGCCGTACTCCACAGGAGCGTCGGGATCCAAAGGTTGACGCCGTCCAGATACGTCCAAATGCCGAGGTAGAGCCACATCAGCAACCCCCAGATCATGAGGGCGTAATTCAATCCCGCCGTCGCGACGATCGAGACAACCGGGCTGCGCACGAAGAGCGAAACGAAAATTCCGACGAAAAGCTGCGGCGTGGTCCAGACGAGATACATGCCGCAGAAGGCGAGTAATTGGAGATAATTGTCTTTGCGCATTTCACGATCGAATGACGCAACGAACAGCGTCAAAATCCCGACGAACACGATCGCCAAATACGGAACCGCGAACGTGAGCACGCGGCTCCACCAGATTTTGCCCGGCGAGATGCCCCGCTGGGCGAGAAACGCGCCTTGCGTCTTTTGATCGGCCGAAAACACGGTGCCGGAGTAAACGTACGACAAGATGAAAAGCGTGCCGACCCAGCAGCCGACGAAGAATCCGAAAAGCTCGTTCCACGAAGAATTCAATTTCGGCATCATGTTTCCGAACAGGATCAGAAAGACGAACCAAAGCCAAGTGGCGACGCCCATTCCGATCGTCGCGAGGAATATCGTGCGATTTTGTCGATACACCTGGTCGCAGAGCGAGAGGAATTCGTCGCGTTTTTTCGTAACGGTCGTTTTCACGATTTCATAATGCGCGGCACGCGCTTCGGCGGTTTCTTCCGCCGTCGAACGGAAATCGGCGAACCGGTTTCCTTTGTCGCGCCAAATATCGAACCAGTAGTATCCGCAAACCACGCCGGCGATTCCTGCCAGGAACGTGACGCCGGTAAACGTCCCGATCGTGAGAAACGCCGCCCAATTATCTTCCCCCGTTTTGGCAATCCGTTCGCGGAGAAAATAATAGTACACCTGATACGATCCCCAAAACGCGATTGCCGTAGAAATAAACGAAGCGAGCAGCGCGTGTAATTGCGAACGGAGCAGCGGCGTCCAGAACAGCCCCCAGCAGATCGGAAACACGACGCAGCCGAGCAGAATCCAAATGATTGGATAAATCGCTTTATCCGGCGGAATCTCGAAGGAAACCTGCGTGAACAGGAGCGACAGCAGCCCCGATTCGAGCAGTGTAATCAGCAGAAAGGCGAGTGAACTGCCGAACGCCCAGGTCAATTTTCCGGCCAAAACCGTTCCGCGTGACACCGGGAGATTCCTCAGGAACGGAAACGTTTTTTCTTCATGCTCGTTACTGAACAGAATTGCCGCCGAGCTGGCCGAGTAGAGCGACGCAACGACGACCGCGATGATCAAAAACGGAGCGGCGCTGAAATCCTGGGCGATCCTCGGATTGAGAAAGACTACGAGGAGCGTCAAGATCTGCATCACGACGACGATCAAAAAGAGCGCGACTCCCATCGGAATCTGCTGACGATATTCTTTCCAAAGGATGGCGGTGAACATGACAATTGTGAATTATGAATTATGAATTATGAATTATTTCATATACGCGACGAAAATTTCTTCCAGCGACGGGCTTCGGATTTCGAAACGGCCGATGTTCGGGTCGTTGTCCAGGACGTGGACCGCGGCGGGATCGAGGTACCGGCCGAAGACGCGGACTTCGCGGTTGTCGCTTTGCGTTTGGACGATCTGCTCCATCGGGGCGGAAAAGTCCGCGGTTCCGTCGGGGAGCCGTTTCGCGTTTTCCGAAAGCGTTACGGTGATGATATGCGTGCTTGATTTCAGTTCGTCCAGTTTTTCGACCAAAACGATTTTGCTCTTCTTCATAATCGCGACGGTGTCGGCGACTCGCTCGACCTCGCCGATCTGGTGCGACGAAAGAAAGACCGTTTTCCCGCTCGCGGCCCGCTCGACCATGCTTTCCAAAAACGAACGCCGAACCAACGGATCCAGGCCCGAGGTCGGTTCGTCGAGGACCAGCAGCTCCGGATCGTGCGCCAAGGCGAGCGAGAGCGACACTTTCGCCCGCATCCCCTTGGAAAGACTTTTGATTTTCGTTTTAAGCGGCAACTCGAACGACTCGGTCAGCCGGCAGTATTCTTTCCAAAACCCGTCGGCGTAGAACGCGGACGTGAACCGGCCGATTTCTTCGACGTTCATCCAGTCGTAAAGCGTCGGCTGTTCCGGCACGTACCCGACCCGGCGTCGAACCGCGAGGTCGTCCTTCTTGCTGTCGAGTCCGAGCACGGTTGCCGAGCCCGAGTCCGGATCGCACATTCCGAGCAGGATGCGGATCGTCGTCGTTTTGCCCGCCCCGTTTTCACCAAGCAAAGCGAACACGGTCCCCGGCTCGACCGAATACGAAACGTCGTCCAAAGCGGTGTTGCGACCGAATTTTTTTGAAACGTTTTTGAGGGATAACACGGAAGTCATCATAATAAGGGAGAAGGGTGGAAAGGTGGAAGGGAAGAAGGGGGGGGATATGTGGTGAAACTTATCCGCTGTTCTCTTCTGCCGTCTGCCGTCTGTCGTCTGCCGTCTCTAAACAGGCATAAACCATTTCCCGGATTTCGTCTTTTTGCAGTCGGCTGCGGGTCGCTTCGGCGAAAAGCTTTCGAAACTGGGTTTCGAACCAATTTCGTCGTTCGACCTGGCAGCGGCCCGGCGAATCGACGGCGACGGCGAGGCCCGTTCCTCGTCGGGCGTAAACCACCCCCTCATCCTGGAGCGTCCGGTAAGCTCTCGCGACCGTGTTCGGGTTCAGGGCGAGCTGTTTCGAGAGCTCCCGAACGGACGGAATCAACTCATTCGCGAGGATCGAACCCGCCGCAATCGCGAACTTCATCTGCTGAACGACCTGTTCGTAAATCGCAACGGAACTGGATAAATCAACCTGAATAAACATAACTATATCAGTGATAGATTGGAGGATTGCGAGTGTATTACTACACCACTGTTCTATCGTCTTAATACAGTATGCGCTTTAATTACCCAAAAGTCAAGAGATTTGAAAAAAGAATTTTTGAAAATCTTCCGTTAACAGCCTTTTTTCGGTTGCGACGCGAGTTGTTCCCGGATTCTTGCGATTACACTGCGTAGTTGCGAGTCTTCGACGAGTTTCTGCTCCGTTTCGTCGCAATGGTGAGCGATCGTTTTGTGATCACGACCGCCGAAGAATTTGCCGATCTCTTTCAAGCTGCGATCCGTCAATTGTCGGGCCAAGTAAATCGCAACGGCCCGCCCCCGGGCAAGACTGCTCGACCGCGATTTTCCTTTGAGGTCCGTTTGCTTTAGACCGAGATACTTGGCGGTTTGCTTCAGAATTTCTTCGAGCGACGGGTGAGTCAATTCGGAATTTCGCTTGAGGAATTGCCGAATAGAATTCGCGTCCGGAATTCGGTTGCCCGACTCGCCGACGATTTGCGTGAAAGTTCCATGCAGCATCGGGTACGGCAGATCGAGCATTTTCGCGAAATGGGCGATCGCCGTCGCGGTCAACGGAATGCGAAACTGCTCCGCGATCTCGTGGATCATCGCCGCCCGGGTTTTCTGGCCCGGCGGAAGAATCGGGATCGTCAAACCGCCGATCAGGCGGGCTTGAATCTTCGGTGAAACGTCGGTCAATTCGCCCGGAAAACGGTTGGCCGTGAAAACGACCGTATTCTCCAGAGCGACCGATTCGTCCAGAGCCAGGAGCAGTTCTTCTTCGGCGGCCGGTTTGTCTTTCAACTCTTCGATGCGATCGACGATCCAAAGCGGCGCTTTACGAATCCGTTTACGGAAATCGTCCGTGGTCCGTGTTTCCACGGCGACGGCGAACCCGCGGGCGAAATCCGCGCCGCTCGCGAAGATCGGCTTGCTTTTCGGATGCCGCTCTTTCCAGGCCTGGTAGATTCCCGAAACGATATGAGTTTTCCCGCACCCGCCCGGCCCGTAAAACGTGACGGGATTCCACGGCGTCTCGCGCACCGCCCGCGGCGATTCCTCCAGAATCCACCGAACGGCCGTTTCAATCAGCCGATTCTCGGGTCCAATGTGGTACCCTCGGGTCACGGAACCGGACCCGTGAAGAGGTAGAAGCGAGGACATGGGGGAAAAATAATTATGAATTACGAATTACTAATTACTAATTGAGGGGAAAAAGGGGAAAGGGGATTTTGGTTCAATCTTTTTGTATCCCCCAGGCTTTCGCCAGAGAATGACAGGCAAGTTTTGTCATTCTGAGCGCAGTGTACTCACGGAGTGAAGAATCTGGTGGATCCGGCCAAAACGCTTTGCAGAACGGGCACGGCTTGAAACCAGATGCTTCGGGGTACCTCAGCATGACAGGAGCGGCACGGTGTGCATAAGCTTGCTGTTTATTTTCTGGCGAAAGCCTCATTTCTCCCACATTTCTCATTTCTCATTTCTCATTTCCCCATGAAGACTCTCGATTGCACTCCGGAGGCGGAGACTTCTTCGTGGACCGGTTTATCGTCCGGTCTTTGGCGTGTGTTCGAATCGACGCGAAACGGCCTGTTACTTGACGACGCGGTGCCGCGTAGGGAAATTTCCCCGAACCGATTCGGCGTCTTCAGCCAGGAGGGGCGGGTTCCGGTTTCCACGTCGTACGCGGAATTTTCATCGGGCTCGTTCGACGAGGGCGTCACCTCGATCGAGCCGTACCTCGTGCCCGGGGTGGATTCCCGGGGGGCGTCACGGTATCTTTCCTCCACCCACCGATCGTTTTGATACGCCTGCGTGAATCGATCCGACAATTGTATCGTTTCGCTCTTGCGTTTGCGAGGCTCCGGTTCGGTCCGGGACGGATGCGACCGGTAAGACGCCTGCATGATTTCGCCGGACGACTCTTCACGGTTCCGATCCAAATCGATCACGCCGGAGGATTCGTCCGAGGGGGCGAGTTCTTCGCGCTTCGGTCCGGTGAGTGTCACCACGGCGGGATTGGAGTAGATCAGCGCGGCCGTCTTACCCGTTTTTTTCGTTTCATGAAAAACCGCCAGGACCTGCAAGTCCATCTCTTCGTTTCCGATTTCATCCACGGGGACGAAGAAATCGTATCCGTTCATCTCGAAATTATCCTTGCGGTAGAACGCGGGAAGCGCTTCCCTTTTGAAAATCGCATGTTTGACCGGGACGCTCCGTTGCGGCACCGGATCGTGCGCGTCGAACAGGTAGATCGCCAACTCGCCGTCGACCTTCACGGGCTCTTTCGCGTTTTTTTCGTTATAGAATTGTAGGCGTCCGCCGACGCCGCGCAGCGGCCCGCCGCCGGGGTTCGTTTGCGTATAGCATTGCCAGAACGCGACCATCCGTCCCGGCGTTTTTGGGCGATTGTCCTTGAAAACGTTCTTCAACGATTTCGGCGGCGTCACGCTGGAACAACCGAGACACAGAACGAGCAACAGGGGTAAAATGCGTATCATCGTTTAATTCTTCCATTGTGGAACGTTCGGTTCGTCGAACAACCGGTCGGGGATCGGCGATTTTTTCGGATCGAGCGACGGGGCCGGGGTCGGCGCGGAGCCCGGCGTCATGAGCTTCAAATCGTCCAACGGAACCGGGACCGTCGGATACAACGGTTTGGCGTCACCGGAAACCGGCTGTTCGGCCGTCGGATCCCAGATCCGCAAGCTGTCGTCGTTGTTTGGCGAACCGTGCATTTTCAGGACGTCGTTGAGACACCAGTGGATTTTCGCGGCTTCTTCCCGTTTGATCCGTTCGGCGTCTTCGGAGTAAACTTCCCCTTTGCGGTGCTTGACGACCCGGGGCCGCATGATGATGAGCAGTTCCTTCTTCTGGACGTTGTCGTACTTGTATTGAAACAATCGCCCGATGACCGGAATGTTCGACAGGAACGGGACGCGACGGTTGATACTCTGCGTTTCCTTGGTGAGCAGCCCGCCGATAATGACGGTTTCGTTATTCGAAGCACAGACGTTCGTCTTGGCCGTGATCGCGCTGATTTTCGGCGAGTTGACCGAACCGCCGGAGCCGTCCGGGATCGGAATACCGTCGGCGAGGCTTCCGACGCTCGATTTTTCGGCCCCGATGTCCATCATGACTTTTCCGTCCGGACTGATTCGCGGCGTCACCATGAGCATCAAGCCGACTTCCACCATCACGACGTTGCTTTGAAACACGCCGCTGGCCGTCGTGGTGCCGCCGCTGACGAACGGGACTCGTTCGCCGATGAGAATGAACGCCATCTGGTTGTCCATCGCCATGATTTGCGGACGACTGAGTACTTCCAATCGTTTCGTTTCTTCCAGGGCGCGAATGAGAATGCTGACCGAATCGCTGCTGGCCGAGAAGACCATGCCGCCGAAACCGGATTCCGTCCCGACGCGGCCCATGTTGAAGTTCGACAGAAGCTGCGGTGCCACGGTCCCGGTCGTCGGGTAGGACAACTCGTTCAGGTTGTTCCCCAGCGACGTCTTCGGGTCGCCGAAATTGAAGCCGGGAATTCCGTTTCCGGCGGGGATGTAAGCCGGTTCGGTGACCGTCACCGAAGAGCCGTCGGGCCGGGTTCTTTGAATCGTCCGGGTTCCGGTGGACGACGCGTCGAACGAACTCCGGTTGAACAGGATCGAATCCTGGATCCCGAATTCCGCGCCGAATTCGTCCGTGTTCGAACAGTTCACTTCGGCGATCAACACCTGGATGACGACCTGGTCCGGTTGCCGGTCGAGGTCTTCGATGACTTTCAGGATTTCCGCGATGTATTTCGGCGTCGCTTCGATCAGGAGCGAGTTCGTTTCCTTTTCCGCGACGACGACGAACGCTTCCTCGATCTGCAAAAACGGGCTGACACCACCGGGCGTCTGGCGGATGATGTCCCGCTTTTGCTGGATCCAAAGGGCGATCGCCTTGGCGACGTCTTCGGCTTGGGCGTTCTTGAGCGTGTAGATTTGCCGGGTTCGTTTTTCGGTATCGTCTTCGTCAAGCCGCAAGACGATCGCTTCGACGGCGTTAAGGTCTTCTTCCGCCCCGACGGCGATGAGCGTGTTGGAGCGTTTGTCGTTGGCGAAGCGGAGCGGTACGAAATCCTTGGCCGCTTTGGCCCCGGGCATCTGCGGCCCGATCTGCTGCCGTCCGAGGATCTGTGACGGAATCAGATTGTTGAGGATCAGCATCACCGAATCGGAATCGGCGTTGGCCAACGGTATCATCCGGATTTGCGCGTTCGCGACGGGGTTGTCGAGCATTTCGATCAGTTTCCCGATCAGCGGCAATGCGTATTCCGGGGCGTTGACGATGAGCGTATTCTGCTGCGGATCGGGAGTGATCACGAAATCGGAAACGATTCCCGATTCGATCAAACGGCGTTCCCCGTCGTCGAGGACTTCGACGGAAAACGACGGAAATTTCTGGTCCGCCGTGACACCAATTCCGCTTGCACCCGGGGAAAGGATCGTCGTCAGTTTCGCCGCGACGTCGGCGGCGACGGAGTTGTGCAACTTGTACTGCTGAATCCGCATTTGCGGACCGCTTTCATGCAGGTCGATCTTTTTGAGGAACTGTTCGATTTCCTTCAGGTCGTTCGGGCCGGCGTGAACGATGAGCGAATTCGTGCGAATATCGACGACATTCCGCATCCGGGGCATCCACGCTTTGCCGTACACATGCTCTCCGGTCGGGGACGGCGGTGTCGGCAACGGCGGCGGATACATTGTTTCCAGGAGCGTGGACGCGTACGTCGCGGAGACGTGATTGAGCCGGATCGCTTTCCAGCAGCTTCCCGGCTGGGTGATCGGCGTGTCGAGCGCTTCGATCAGTTCGAGCATTTCGTCGAACGCGGCGCCCCAACCGACGACCATCAACGCGTTCGGGTTCTGGAGCGGAAAGAGATTGACTTGTCCCTGCTTTCGCGTGAAAAACAGGAGGTAGTACATATCGAACAACATTTCATTCATTGAAACGCAATCGGTGTTCTTCAGCGGCACCAGTTTCATTTCCGACTTTGA
>JAVBTU010000029.1:0-3276 GCA_031556015.1 Thermoguttaceae bacterium | reverse complement strand
AACGCTCCGCGATTGCGGTCGTTGAGCTTGAACAACAATTCATCGATTTCGTCGTTTTGGTAAAGCATGTTCGGTTGCAAAAACAGAGCGTCCTGCAAACCTTCCCCGGAAACGAATTTATCGCCGAGCGCCCCGACTTCGCCGATCTGCTCCATGACATGCGTATTGACTTTACGCGGGTAATCCTTGCCCGAAGACGCGCCGACCAGAGCGAGAAGATAAAGGTTCGTCCGCAAATCGCCCGGCTCGCGAACCTTGCGGCCACAAAGAAACGACTGAAGCGCCATCGCGCCACAAAACGCCGTCGTCGGAACGGCACAAGGGGCGTTGGCAAGTGAAAAATCCATGACTTCACTCACGAAGCCGGGAATCCGCAACAGTGAGTCCGGTACGACACCGGGATCGTCCTGAACGGCGTCAACGACATACTGGTCGTCCTCCTCTTCTTCCTCTGGAATCGCAATCGGGCTGATGATTCCCGACAAATCGACTTCGGAGTAGGTTTTGACGCTATTTTCTTCCAGCAAAGACCCACGCGGTTTGTCATGCGAAGATTCAAGAGCTTGCCGCATTTTGTAATGGAGCCGCGATTGCGACCACGGCGGAAGACATCTGGCATTGTATTCCTGAAACAGCGGCATTCCTTCCGATTCCGAAAGCCCGAAATCCCAAAAGATCGTGCATGCCGCCTTGAACAGTTGGGTGTCGCCCCCCTGTCCAGCAATGCAAGGGGAGATTTTATCGACGTAAAGTTTGCAACGTTCGACCGAAGAAAGAGGAGAATTGCAGCGGGGAACGATCAATTTCGGCGGATCGGGAAGCACAATCTGCGGTTTCGAGTCTCGTTTCGTAAGAACATATTCGATCCAGGCGTCGGGAAGTTGGGGGAGTTCGTCGACCGAACAGAGCGGCGTATGCCAAGAGTAAATTTGTCCGGTATCGGGATGAATCGACGGCGGTACCACGATATATTGGTTGCCGACTTGAATATCGATTCCGGTTTTTTTGCCGTCCCATACGATTCCCTTGGAGCCTTTGATTTCGACATCGGGCCGCTGAAAAAGAAGGTGATACCCGCCGCTGCCGGACCGCGAAATCGGACATTTCGGAACCTGACCGACCCGCTCCTCAATCCGTACAAAATCGCCGCTCCCGTCTTTTCCGTTCTTGTTGTCGACGTCGATTACGAGCAAATTATCGCATTTGAGCCCGATATTGCAGTCGGGAAAGTCCGTCCACCATTTCCGGACAAGTTCCGGATCGCCCGACGCCGAGTTGCAACCGTGTGGTGCCGTTTTCTCCCAGAACGGTTCCTTGCTTCGCGGTTGGCACTGAAAAACATGATATCCGAGCCGAACAAGTCGGTCGGCTTCTTCGGCAAATGGGTTCATGAAAGCCTCGAATAACGCTTCAAATGCGTCGTGAAAACCTGCGACCGGCCCGGCGTCCGAACAGGAAAAAAAGAAGCATGACGCCGGTAATGGAAAGAATCGCGAGCATTGCCGGTTCCGGTGTCAATACGCTGGGCGGTTCTTTGGGTTGTGGGTCGGGATCGGGAATTGGCGGCTTGACGGGAACCACCATCGGTCTTACATTGTGTATGGCGTCTTTGGCGTCTTGAGAAATGATTCTGTGATCCGGCGACGGCGTATTCAGTACATCCTCCGGCTTGATTGGTTCGACAAGCTCAATCTTGAGCGTTTGATCCATCAGCCCCGCGAATGACGGGTTTTCGGTGCACTCGGTGGTCGTTTCGTCGACGATCTCGTTGACGGTCAAATCCCTGATCAAATCGTGGTTGACGGGGGGATGCTTGATGTCGAGCAGCGAAACTAGTAAAATAAGGATCGGTAGCATCATTGTTTTGTTGTTGGAAGTTTGCGGATAAAGTAGCGACACGACACCACGCGAAACCCGTCCTCAAATTCCAAGAGGACGGAATTCATCGAGCCGGTCGCCAATATGCGACACCGCTGCCCGAACCGTTCAGGCAGCCATTTTCGGATTCTCCAATAGTGCGTCATCAGTGGTCATACGGTTCATCGCCATTGCTGTGTACGTGAGGAATTTCCCGGTATTTCGGCAAATCCATCAGACTTTCCGGTAAGACGCCGCGTTTGCACATTTCGGTCGTATGGATCATGAACATGAGATTGCAGTAAGCCGCCGTAAGATGGTCTTCACCGTCTTCGACGCCTTGCTGGTATTTCAAGAGATGTCGATGAGCCGAGGCCAACGACCTACTGAGTGGAATTCCAAGTTCCCAATTCCTCGGAGAGTATTTTTCGGCGCCGAGCCGCAACCAGTCAGCGAGTTTTTCCGTGGCGAACGGTGAAATCAGTTCCGGTCTTGGTTTTCCGACGGCGGTGTCGCGAACGGCACCGGTTTCGAACGTTTCCCGCTTCCCGCCGTCGTGCATCGACTCCGTTTTCGGAGTATTCAATATGACGTGGTAAAAATGCCCGTCGCTGCCGTGATACTTCACCGCCGTTTCGATGAATCCGGCTTTCCGTAGTTCACGGAGCGCCGTTTCCTGTTCCTCGGTCATGGTGTCCAGCGGAAAGATTTGTTCCAATCCGTCCTCGGCAACGCGCCCGACAAGCCGGAAGTATTCGTCTTTCGCCGCTTCCGAAAGCGTTTCATCGGAATGACATTGATACAATTGCGGCTGAAAATCAAAAATGGTAGACATGGTTTTGTGAAAAAGAGTTATCGAACAGGAAAAACGACCGGGACATTCGAATCGTCACCGGATAGAAAAACGTGGGTCGGCGCGACGCCGTTCCACTTGCGGATCGCTTCCAGTTGGGCCATGCCGGGGCTGTTTTTCAACGCTTCGCCTTTGACGCGAATCGATTCAGCTTCCCCTTCGGCGATCGCGACCGCTTTTTCCGCTTCGATTTTCGCACGTTCCAGTTCATATTTCGCTTTCAAGGACTCTTGTTGCGCAACCTGTTTGCTCTCGATGGCGCGTTCGTAAGCGTCCGAAAAATCGACATTGGTGAGCACCACGTCCTGAAATTCGACCAGTTCGGCAAGTCGTGTCCGGCATGCCGCCAGTACGTCGGAGCGGATTTTCTCGCGGTTTTCGATCACGAGTTCGGCGGTGTATTTCGAGACTTCCTGCTTCAGGATTTCGAACACGCGCGGCACCACTTGATTGACGTATCCCGGTCCGACGGTCGTGAAGACCGACTTTGCTCGCTCTTTCGGCAGTGACGTCATAATGTTCAGTTGAATCTGCAGAAGCTGCAAATCCTTACTGAAGCATTCGGT
>JAVBTU010000254.1:0-4213 GCA_031556015.1 Thermoguttaceae bacterium | reverse complement strand
GTGCGAGTCCGCAAGATACATTTTGCACGAAAAGAGGTGTCAAATGAGTTTTATGGTTGACGAAGTGATTTACGAAACATTCCTTGTCGGGGAAACGAGCGAGGGGACGACATCACTGCACCCGGACGTATGGAGCGAGCGGCGTCATTACAAGCTGATTACCGGGGAGCGATGGAAAAAGGCGCCCGGTTGGTACGCGCGCAAGTCGGCGCCGGGATATTTGGACGCGACCGATTGGATGGGACCGTTCGACAGCGAGCGGGAAGCGCTGGATGAATTGCGCGACCTTTATGACGGCGATCCGATTGAAGACGACTGGACGGAAATCAGGGACGAAATGGAAGCGATTCGTCATAAAATCGGAGAATTGATGGATCGAATCGGCGACATCGGTGCCGACTGTGATTCCGAAGAGGATAATCAAAAGCTCGGGGCGATTCAGTCAGCTTTGGGCGACGCACACGGTTTGATTCTTAACGCGACGCCATAAACAGCGAGCCAGCCGCATTCTTACGCCGGACATCGCCCGGCTCGCGGCAGTGATGGCGGCATCACGTTGATCCGTCGAACATCACTCTTATACGAGGAAAATATCAATGACATCACCACCAAAAAAACAATTCGTCCTTTACGCTCCTGCCCCTTGGCGAGAGATGCAGCGTATCACATTCGAGGGCTGGGAATGGTCCGACCTGACGCAAGCGAGCCGGTCCGTCGTCGGCCAGTACGGTTATCTGCTCCCGCTGGAAATTCACGGGCGATCTTTCGTCCTCAGTGCATCGGAAGCCCGGAAATTCACGACAGCGAAAATTCCCTTTGCCTTGGGAGTGTATTCCAAAGGCAACTTGACGACTTTGGAATTCCACGAAGAGTACAAAAACACTCCGCTTCAATGGATGTACAGCCGGAGGAATTCGATTTGACCGTGATCGAGCAGCCGAGCGGGCCGAGGATTTTACAAAAGGATCAAGCAATGGGAATGCATCGCTGGAAACGTGGCACCATCGGACGCTATTCGTTCGAGGCGAAAGTTTACGACCAACCGTCCCGGTACGGTCTTCATGACGGGAACATTTCCAAATTATCGCTTTGGATCACAGCGACGGGCGAGGAGATTGTTCTTTACGATCGCGAGTGGATTCGGCTTCCACCGATTGATGATACCGGTGATCTGCGCGAAGCGATTGATCTTTTGGTGGCTCATTGGATTCTCGACAATCATCGGCTTTTATGCGGCGACTCAGCCAGCCAGCAGGACGTCGATCTGTTGCTGGACGGAAATACCGTACACTTGTTTCATGGAGACCCTCCGTATAATGTCGCGGTCGAATCCCGGAGCAATAATTCCATCGCGATGGGGCAGTGTTCGTTCTCAAACGGTGACGCCCCGCTCAAAACGAGTCAGTTGAGAGCGAAAGACCGACCGATTCAAAACGATAAAATGTCCGACGAGGAGTTCGGAAAAATGCTCGATGCGTGGTTTGGGAATATCGTGCGTGTCTTGGAGCCGGGGCGAGCGGCGTATTTTTGGGGCGGGTATCACAACGTCGGGAATTATCCGGCGGCGTTCAAGCGGAACGGGCTGCATTTTTCGCAGATTATCGTTTGGAACAAACTGCATCCGGTCATGAATCGCAAGGATTTTTTGTCGTGTTATGAATTCTGTTTCTACTGCTGGAAGGAAGGGGCTGCTCATCAGTTTTTCGGACCGGACAATGAGCGGGATTTGGTGGAAGTGAAGAAACCGAGCCACAAGGAAGCTGTGCATCTTACGGAAAAGCCCGTCGAGCTTTCCGTCAAGGCGATCTCGCTTTCATCCCGGCCCGGTGAAAACGTACTGGAACTTTTCGGCGGGAGTGGTTCCACATTGATCGGGTGCGAACAGACGGGACGCAATTGTTTCGTCATGGAAATCGACAAGTATTATTGCGACGTCATTGTGCGGCGTTGGGAAAACTTTACCGGAAAAACGGCAGTTCGTATTTCCGCGTCGTAAGTAAATCGTTCTACATTAATAGTAGCTGTCGCATCACAAAGGTAAAAAAAGCCGTCAGTGCAAGTGCATCAATGGAAAACAACAATGCACTCCAGGCAAATAGAGGAGCGGACTGCCGTCTGTCGTTTGACGGTGTCTTGTACTTATTCACGTTGCGTCGAATAAATATGACAAGAGAACATAGAAGATTCAACGCGACGGCAAGATAACCAATGACGATGGCCGTATAAGCAACGATCCAGCACGGTTGATTTAACGTGAACACGATAACATAAACGATGGCAGCAAAAATAATAAGTAATCGTGTTGTTTGGATGCTGTAAACCAACCATCTCGTTCCGACATCGGTAAACAGAGATTCGGTTTCGCCAACCGTCTCACCACGGCCAGACAAACATTTCCGCTGGCAATATGTTGATGCCAGTATCGGCAGGGAAATTCCCAATACCGTAAAGAGAATGATTGGCGGCCAAACGACAAGATTGACAATCCAAATCGAAGCGATCAGCAATGGAATCCAAAGGACCGCAACGACGATACCGGAGACGGCTTTTGTCGAACGGCGAGGCTGTTGCATTTTTTTTGACAATAATGAAAGGAATTTCAAATGATTTTGTACGTCGCAATTCCCTATTCGCATCCCGATCCGGCAATTCGCGAACATCGTTATTCTACCGCCAACCGAGTGGCGGCTCAACTCATGCGTGCAGGAATTGTCGTATTCAGCCCGCTCAGTCATAGCGTCCCAATTGCCAAGCATATTCCCGATGCCGAAATGGATCACCAATTTTGGATGTTGCAAGATTTGCCGTTACTTCGCCTTGCCGACGAGATGCTTATCATTGGTCTGGATGGGTGGACACAAAGTCGGGGTGTATGCGAGGAGATGTTCAAAGCCCTTGCCTGGCGGAAACCGATTACGCTCATTGAGGAAAGCGACATTGATCTGCTTCCGACGATTCCGGCGACGGCTCGACGGTTCTTGAAATCGTCGATTCTTCCCGATGCTCCGTCGGAAACGTAACGCTACTTTCCATTGAGGAAATCCTGCGTTGTCTTAATCTCGGCGTAGAAGAAACTCAATGCCGAGAGAAACGCGGCGTGAACGTCGGCGGCGGCCACGGTTTTGCCTTGAAATTCCAGATCGCGCGTCGCACAGGCATCGCCGATCACAATGAAATCAATCCCCAAGTCTTTTCCCGCTCGAACGGCCGCATCGACGCACATGTGCGTCATCATGCCGCACAGCACGACCATTTTCGCTTCGACTCGCCAGAGTTCGTCGATCAACCCGGTTCCCCGAAATGCGTTCGGATAATGCTTTTCGACGACCGTTTCGCCTTCCAGCGGTTTGACGTTCTCATGAATCTCCGCGCCTGGTGAATGCTGTCGGAAAAACGGTGCCTGCGCAGTCGTATTGATGTGCTGAATATGGAAGATCGGCCAGCCTTTCTCGCGAAACCGCTGTAGTACACGCTTGGCATTTTCACTCGCTTCGAGACTGCCTACGAGTGGAAATGCTCCACCATCAAAATAATCGTTCTGGATGTCGACGATCATCAAAGCCTGTTTCGTGTCCATGTTCGGAGGGAGGGGGGGAAAGGGTAATGATGCATATTTTTCAAACGTCTCTTCATTCTATCATACATTGTCGGTAACGGCAATCGAATTTTCATTTTTATTCTCATGTCGGAAAAAATCGATCCCGGTGCGTTGACGCCGGAAACTCTCGCTCTTTTATTGACCAACGCCGGGAAGCGGCTCATCACGGAAGAACAAGTACGAATCGTCGCGGAAATGGGCGATCTGATTTCGCCGAACGGTACGATCAATCTCATTCAATACGCTGCATTTTTGGCAAAAGAATCGGAAGGAAAAAACTTTAATGATATCTGAAAAAATTAACCCGCAATCGTTGAAGCCCGCCGCGTTGATGCGAATTTTGAACACGGCGGGATTCGGAACGGTTATCACCGAACACCGGCTGCGGCGTCATCGGAACCGTGCCGGGTACGCCATCGGGTCCGAAAAGACGATCAATTTGTTTCAATACGCCGCCTGGCTGACGCTGGAATACTTGTGGATTCCGGTCGAAAACCGGGGAGAATTCCGGTCGCGGATTCCGGTTGAAAATCGGGGCTGGGTCAACCCGGTCGCGTGAATCGCAAGCTAACCTTGCGAGGCCTTTGAGCCTTGCAAGTCCTTTAGCCGCTACGA
>JAVBTU010000010.1:0-3417 GCA_031556015.1 Thermoguttaceae bacterium | reverse complement strand
TCGTAGCGGCTAAAGGACTTGCAAGGCTCAAAGGCCTCGCAAGGTTAGCTTGCGATTCACGCGACCGGGTTGACCCAGCCCCGATTTTCAACCGGAATCCGCGACCGGAATTCTCCCCGGTTTTCGACCGGAATCCACAATTTACTCACATTTTCCAAAGTGGAAATTTTTTCCTGGAGGACCATATACGTTTCCTGACAGCAATCATCGAGATCGTTGGCTCGCGAAGGAGATGTGTTGATTCTCTTATACACGCTTTGAACGATCGGTTGGCTCGCTTGCCAAAGTTCAGCCAGCGCATCCGGCTCGCCCTGTTGAGAACGAATGACCAGTGAATCCAAGTAGGAATCCGATGAGGCAGAATCCGAGGCGACCATGTCTTCAGCCAAGGGATCGTTAATATTCGACTCCTCTTGCCGCTCGTCACTGATAATCGTTTGTGACATGTTTTGTCTCCCGGAAAAGAAATGGGAATCAATTCCTCCATTACGAATATCCTACAAAATGCCTGCAAATTTGTCACTACTCCTTTCCCTGTTTCTTGAAAAAAACAAAAAAATTCGATAAAATCATCCAATTGTCACAGTGCCTGTGAAAAATGCACAGTGATATCTCCAAGGCATTCGTTGTGCTGGCTCGGGATATTTCGTACATACTTGTTTATTGCCCTGCTTTTCTTTATAATCTCGTCTATCGTTTCAGAGTCGCCCATTCCAGTTTCAGAGTCGCCCATTCCAACAGTCTTTCAGGAGTTCCTTTATGAATGATCAGATCAAACGCCGCACATTTATCGGAGCGACGGTCGGCACACTGCTGGCGGCTCCGTTCGCGTTTCGTGATGTCTTAAGTCGCTGTTGAAATGTAGGCGATGCCGATGAAAAGTTGTCCATATCTTGTTCAGGGCGTAATCCGATGTTCCAAAAGCCAACGGTACAGCTCCGGTCGGGAATAAACATCTTCCGTAATATCGTGCCCCACGCCGGGCAGGATCGTGAGCTTCGCATCGGAATTTCCCGTCTCTTTTATTGCCTTGACGATTTGCTCCGAATTTTCCATAGGTACGACGTCGTCCTCATTTCCGTGGAACGCCCAGCAAGGTACAGACCGGAGATCGTCGGCATACTTCGGCGGAAAGCCTCCGGCGAGCGGCACTATCGCGGCGAACCGGTCGGGAAAGCGCTGGGCGACGTGGAAGGTCCCATACCCGCCCATGCTGATGCCTGTCAGATAAATCCGACTCGGATCAATTCGATAGCGAATTTGTTTGTCCTCCAGAATCTGGTCGAGAAATGCCACCACATCGTCGGGAGCCCAAACCCCGCCTGGTGACATCGGCGAGACGACGAGAAACGGAAACTCTTCGCTCGGAATCTTGCCGTTGGCGAACCGGTACGGATCGTGGTTTTTCAGGATTCGGACGTTCTGGCCCGCTTCCCCCGAGCCGTGCAGAAAAATCAACAGCGGTCTCGGCTCGGACCAGTCGTGATACCCCTGGGGAAGATGGAGCAGATAATCGAACCCTCGATCCGTCGCTGCCGGAACCGTGATCGTACTGCCGAAAAAGTACGTTTTCAGGTCGAACCCGGCCCGAAGTAGCACAAGAGCGATCAAAACGATTTTGAGAACACGTATCATGACGGTTTTCGCACTCCCCAACGGCGGTAGATCAAGGTCGCGACGATCAGCAGGACCGGGAACATGAACAAGAAGAAAAACGAGCCGAACGACCGGTGATAGCAGATGACGCCCTGTGGGGGCCCGATTTTTCCGAGCGTCTGGTAGACCATCCAGCCGACCGCTTTGTCCTCGCCGAGCGCACCGGTCCACGAATCGTGACCGCCCGATTCGTGAAGCGTCAAATAAGCGTTTCCGCCGAGTGCGTTGATTTCTTCGATCATCTCCTGCGTGGGGATCGGCGAGGTCGTGTCGTCCTTGTTATGGAATGCCCAGATCGCCGTTTGGAGAAAATTTTCCGGAACGACCCGGTCTGGGCGGGCGGAGCAGACGACCAATGCCGCGATTTCGTTCGGGTGCGAGTCGACGAATTTCCAGGCGGCATTACCGCCGGAGCAATGCCCGTAGACGCAAAGTTTTTCGCGGTCGATGGGAAATTCCTGTAAAACGGTCTCGAAAATCTCTTCGAGAATCGTGAGCGGTGCATCACCTTTTCCCTCGTCGGATACCGAGACGTCCCAGTAGGGGTTGTCTTCCGGGCATTGCGTCACAAGCACGAACAAGTCGAGTTTGTTCTTTCCGGCGAGCAAATCGAGAGTCGATTGGAGATGGGACAGTTGCCGCGTGTTCTCGTTGCCGCTTTCTCCTTTGCCGTGAAAACAAACGAGCACCGGGAAACGTTTTCCGGGTTGGATCGTGTCGGGAGAAAGCATGCGGAACTTGATCGGTTCGTTCACGTACCGACCGCCCGTGAAGAAACGATATTCCATCGCGGCGAAACTGTCCACGACGGACTCGTTCGCATTATAACCGCCGTCGACGTTTTCCTCGGATTCCTGCTTGACGGATGTTCGGATTTCCGATTCGCTGATCCGCTTGGGCGGCTCCAGTTGCACGATTTTCTTTTCGGCGGCGGTCAATGCACTTGAAACGCAAAGAAGAGCGAATACGGCCATGAAAGTTTTGCGAAACGGCTTTTTCACGAACAGGCCGACGAGGACGATCACGATCACGAAAAAATACCAACTCGGCCAGAGCCGGAAATCCAGCCGTCGCAACGTCCGGTCGAGCAATGTCGGATCGAACAGGCAGGCGAGGTCGAACAGGAACAATCCGGCAATCAACACCCACAATGCGGCGGAGGATCGATGAAAAAGTTTCATTGCGTTTTTCTCCGTTTTCGGATTTCCCTCGTCGTTTTCAACAACATGACGATCAGAGTCAACGCAAATAGCGGAGCGACGAGCATGCGCCACGAATACGAGCCGATTGCCAGATAATCTTCCCACGCCCCGTAGAAAATCCAAAGACAAAAATCCTCAAATCGATAAGAGTATCGCATCAGTAGATACCTGACGATTTCCCGGGGAAACGCGATCCAAGTCGAATTTCGCAGGAAAACGTACAGAACGAGCAAAACCGTCAACCGTCCGACGTACACGTTGTACCGTGGCACGGGGAGAAGATTCCAGAACCGAATCCAACGGCGGAGCAGTTTTTTACTGAACGGAAGAGCAAGAAGAATCCCTACCAGTGCCTGATTGATGTTGGTCGTCTTGAGTTCGTATTTCAGGTGCCGCCACGGTCTTGAACGGTAGAATCGTTCGATCAGTCCTTGTACCCGACGATCAGCGAACACGGTCGCAAGCAGGAAACCGATCGCAATGATCCAAAGATTTAGCGAATACCAGGCGGGCCAGAGCCGTCCGTCGAAGACGGCAAAAAACAGCCGCGCCGACCGGG
>JAVBTU010000199.1:0-4494 GCA_031556015.1 Thermoguttaceae bacterium | reverse complement strand
AAATTCATTTTTCCTGAAGATAACTGCCCTCTTTTTTTGACCGTCAGCGATTCTCAAATGGATTATCCGTTTCCCAAACTTCCGGATGACAATTGCATGGATCCATTTTCCGGAGAGTATTTCGAGGGCTATTATTTTATGATCGAAACACTTGCTCCCGGGGACTACTTTTTAACCATTTACGTTCGCAACGGAAGTATGGGCAGTTCTGGTGAGGGCGAAAGCTTGCCCTCGGGTTTTTTTCAAGTTCCCGATATGAGGACGACAATATCATTCCTCCCTTCCTCAACCACAACCCCCGAGCCGGCGACTTTTTTGATTTTCGGGGCGGGGCTTCTCGGCTCGGGGCTTTTATTCCGGCGGAAGCGAAACTGAAATTCTCATTTTCACCTCACAAACGCGGGGCGAGCCCCGCCGCTCACGTGTAGGAGAGGTACAAATTGCGGGGGACTTATTTTTCCGGAAACGGGCGGGTATAATCGGGGCTTCGTTCTTTTTCATTCCCCACGCCTTCCGCCGTTGTTGTTCGTGTGCTGAGTATTACTATCGACAATCGGACTGCTCTCATTCCGGAAGGAACGACGATTCTCGAAGCGGCCCGCTCCTTGGGGATCGATATCCCCACGCTCTGCTTTTTGGAAGGAATCCACGATTCTCCGATGCGTCTGTCGACCTCTTGCCTGGCTTGCCTGGTGAAACAGGGGGGCAAAATGGTCCCGGCCTGCGCGACGATGGTCACCGACAAGATGGTCGTCGAAAGCGAAACGGAGGAAGTGAAAGCGATGCGGCGAACTTCGCTGGAGCTGCTGCTGAGCGATCACGTCGGCGATTGTTTCGCGCCGTGTCAGTTCGCGTGTCCCGCCCGAATGGATATTCCGCGAATGCTTCGCGCACTCTCCGAAAAGAATCACTCCAAAGCCGTACAAATCATCAAGGAGCGAATCGCGCTCCCGGCCGTACTCGGCCGGGTCTGTCCGAAATCGTGTGAAAAAATCTGCCGTCGGAAAGACCTCGACGAACCGGTCGCGATTTGTCAACTGAAGCGGTACGTCGCCGATTGCGATCTCGGGGACGCCGAAGCGTTCGTCCCGGAAATCGGCCCGGCGACCGGGAAACGGGTCGCGATCATCGGGGCCGGTCCGACCGGTCTTTCCGCGGCGTATTATCTGTGTGTGTTCGGACACGAGGTCGTGATTCTGGAACAAAGCGAAACCGCGGGCGGACGTCTGAAAGATTGGGACGACGAAATCCTACCCCGAGACGTACTCGACGCGGAGATCGAATCGCTTCTTTCGCTTCCGATTTCGATCGCTTACGGCAATCCGTTCGACTGGACCAATCACGAGTATTGGGACGAACTGTACGACAACTTTGACGCGATCTTTCTCGCGACCGGTCCGATTTCGGAGCAGGACGCCGCCGAACTTCGGATTCCCTTGGGCAAGACGGGGATTTCCGTCGTCGCCGGAACGTACCAAGTTCAGCCGGGCCCGAATTTTCCCTGCGAAAACGTCTTTGCCGGGGGTACGGCGATCCGCGGTTCCAAAGCGATGGTCGTCCGAAGCGTCGCCGACGGTCGGGAAGCGGCGGAAATGATCGATCGCTTTCTCCAAGAGGGAATCGTCGAACCGGTCCGTCCACCGTTTTCCGTGCGTATAAAAAAGATGAAAAAGGAGGAACTCGACGAAATCGCGCCCAACGGGTCGTCGACCTCGCGCGATGAACCGACCGATGCGGGAATCGACGATTTCACTTCGAACGAAGCGGCGGAACAAGCGGCCAGGTGTCTTCACTGCGATTGCCGGGGACGTGAAAACTGCAAACTCTTGAGATACTCGAAAACGTACGCCGCTCAAACGGAGAGGTTCCACGACCCTCATTCGGCGGGGCTGACGATCCAACGTTCGGGAAATATCCTGTACGAGCCGGGTAAGTGCATAAAATGCGGCCTTTGCGTTGCGATTACGCAAGCGGCCGCCTGTCCGCTCGGTTTGTCGTTCGTCGGTCGCGGATTCGACGTCAAAATCGGCGTCCCGTTCGAGGGAACATTACACGAGGCTCTCGGAGACATCGCTCGAAAATGTGTCGACGCCTGTCCGACCGCGGCTTTGACGTTCAACGACGCCTTATTTCCGTCCGGCGCGACGGGTTAAATACTCGATCAAGGCGCGGTCGAATTGCATACTGGTGTCAAGCGGGACGAAATCGACCTGGGACCGCGAACATTCCCCGTTCAAACGGTTCCGAAACGCGTTGACCTCTTTGAGATAATCGTTTTTCAGCGCATCGGCGTTGCCGAGAATGATCTCACCCGATTCCGGGTCTTCCAACTCGACGCGTCCGTCGAACGGGAACCGAACCTCCGCTTCGTCGAGAACGTGGAACAGGATCACGTCGTGTCCGCTATGCCGGAGCCGGTGCAACGATTTGAGGATTTCCTCCTCGTCGCCGAGCAGGTCGGAAAACACCATGATCAGCGACGCGTGTTTGAGCATGGCGGCAAGTTGCGACAGCGACGCGGCGATGTCGGTCGTTCCTTCCGGTTTCAGTTGCGACAGGAGCGAAAGAATCGTCGGGAGCTGCGACCGCCGCGACTTCGGGGCCAACGATCGCTTGATCCGTTGGTCGAACGTGATCAGTCCGACCGGATCCTGCTGGTGTATCATCAGGTAAGCGAGCGCCGCGGCGAGGCAGATCGAATAATCGAACTTCGTCATTTCCTGGCGAAACGTGTACCCCATCGAACGGCTCGAATCGACGACGAGGTATCCGGTCAAATTCGTTTCCGCTTCGAATTTCTTGACGTAATACTTGTCGGTCTTCGCGAAGATGAGCCAGTCGATGTCCTTGGGATCGTCGCCGGGCGCGTATTTGCGATGCTCGCTGAATTCGACGGAAAAACCGTGCAGCGGGCTTTTATGCAGGCCGTGCATGAAACCCCGAATGATGAACTGAGCCCGAAGATCCAACCGCTTGATGGTTTGGATCACCTCCGGCTTGAGGTCTTTTTCGGAACTCATTGTCGTCGACGCCCTTGTCGGGAATTACGCGGCTTCTTTGGTTTTGAGAACCTGATCCAAAGCGGCTTGGAGCTGGCTTTCGATCATTCCTTTCATCATCATCGCGGCGAACGGGAGGTTGATTTCGACGGCGACTTCTTCCGGGGTCGCGTGGAAATTGCCGTCGAGATTGAAACCGTACACTTTGCAGGAGTACTCCGATTTGTTCGGATGGATCACGATTTCTTTCAGCTCGGTCACGTACTGCGCCTGTTTTTCGACCTCTTCGGCGATCCGCTTTTTGACGCGGGTCGTCGCTTCGTCCGGAGTCAGGGAATGTCGGGAAATGAGTTTGAGAATGGGCATGGGAATAGGGAGCAGATGTCAGACGGCAGATATCAGAGAGGGATAATCAGACGGCAGATGTCAGAAATCAGAGGTTTGGGATATTTTTATTCATCCGTTTCTTCTGCTTTCTGCCGTCTGTCGTCTGCCGTCTACCTCACCACCTGGTGATACGCCAATCCTCCGCCGGGGAGGTGGATTTTGTAGCGGCCCTGGTCGTCCGGGAGCGTCGGCGGATTCGATTCCCACGTATAACCGTCCGGAACGAGAGCCTCTTCCGAATTCATCATATCGGCCCAGGTGATCTTCTTACCGGTATAACAGACTTCGCGACCGAGAATGCCGAGCATCGTACTGTACGACATGTATTCGCCGTTGTTGATGTACGGCCGATTGCCGCGAATCGCCTTGAACAGTTCGACATGCTCCAGCGTGTACATGTCCGAGGAGACTTTCTGCTGCGTGTACGGATTTTTGCCGGTGATGACGCCGCGAAGGATCTGGGCGTGGCCGAGCGTTCCGGTGAAATAATCGTCCACGTCGATGAAGCAGTTGTCCTGTTGCCGGCAAAACGCGCAGATGGAGCGTCCGTCGGCGTATTCGTACACCACGCCCATCAGGTCGTATATGTCGCCGTATTCCGGTTGCTCCGTTCGGACCATGCGTCCGCCGACACCGTAAGCGGCAACCGGCGGTACGTCGTTAAACGCCCAAAGCGCTTTGTCGAGACTGTGGACGTGTTGTTCGACGTTGTAATCGCCGGAAAGCCAGGCGAAATTGTACCAGTTGCGAACCTGGAACATCATCTCGGTATCACCGGGAAGACGCGGACGTTGCCAAAGCTTGCTCGCCAGATAGGTTTCGCGAACATGCAAAACGTCGCCGATCGCGCCGTCTTGAACCCGTTTCATCATGTCCTGGACGTTCAGGTCGTAGCGCCAGCAGAGCCCGGAAACGAGATTGAGATTCTTTTCCTTCGCGATTTTGGCCGATTCGAGTACGCTCCGGATCCCCGGCCCGTCGACGGCGACCGGTTTTTCGCAGAAGATATGCTTCCCTTTTTCGACGGCATAACGCAACGAAAGCGGCCGAAAATGCGGCGTTTCGCAGAGCAGCACGACGTCGCAAAGGTCGATCACTTTTTTGTACG
>JAVBTU010000437.1:0-3446 GCA_031556015.1 Thermoguttaceae bacterium | reverse complement strand
GTCAAAACGAACAATATCGAGTTTGTCAAGGAGGAAAAAGGAACGACCTCCGAAAGCGGCGGCGACTACGAGGAAGCCGCGATCGACGAGACCGAAGACGGAGACACGACGGACAACGTCGAGTAAATATCAAACCAGCATTAAAGTCCGGGGGAACCCGGAGCAGGCTCCGGGGCTAACGGCAACGAAAATCGCCCCGGGGCCTTTTTTTTCTTCCACCCTCTGACCTCCCAAGCTCATGTCTGTCATAAAATGGACGCTCTTCGACGCCGATCACGATGTTTATGTCGAGGATTTCGAATTTTCCGAACGAATTTCCTGCACCTGCTCGAAAACGGGACGGACGCGGTCCGTGAATTATCGCGTCCGTAAAAAACGGCTCTACGGCGGCAAGCAGGACGGCGTCGACGTGATCGAAATCGATACCGGCACACTCCGTTTCACCGTCTGCCCGACTCGCGGAATGGGCGTGCTTCGCGCGGACAAAGGCGGCCTGCCGATCAAGTGGAACGCCCCCGCCCGAGGCCCGGTGCATCCGAAATTCGTTTCGCTTTCCGATCCGAGCGGACTCGGCTGGCTCGACGGGTTCAGCGAGTGGGTCGTCCGCTGCGGTCTGGAAAGCAACGGCGGCGCGGAATTCACCGAGACCGGCGTACTCAAATACCCGCTGCATGGTCGCATCGCCAACACCCCCGCGCGAAAAGTCGAACTGACGATCGACACCGACACCGGCCAAATCACGCTCGAAGGCGTCATGGAAGAAGCCCGGCTCTTTTTCAAGCGGTTGGAATTGAAAACCGTTTACACGACCACGGCGGGCGCGTCCGATTTTTCGCTGACTGATACGATCACGAACCTGTCCGCCGATCCGGGCGAGTTCGAGTTTCTCTACCACATCAACACCGGCAAGCCGTTGGCGTCACCGGGCGCGAAGATTCACGTTCCGTACAAAACGCTCGCCCCACGTTCTCCGGAAGCGGCTGCGGAGTTGAACGCGTGGAACACCTGCGACCCGGAAACGGCGGGCTCCGGCGAAGTCGTCTATTTCTTCGAACCGGCCGCGGACACGAAAGGAATCTGTACGACGATGCTCGAATCGGTGTCCGGCGAAGAAGCGTTCGCGCTCCATTTCAAGCCGCCACAGCTTCCGTACTTCTGCATCTGGAAGAGCCGCCTCGTCGACGGCGACGGTTATGTGATCGGCATGGAGCCGTGCGTGAATTTCCCGAACACGCGTTCGTTCGAGAAATCGCAAGGGCGCGTCGTCCCACTCGCCCCGGGCCAATCGCGTTCGTTCGATTTGCGTTTTGAAATACTCACGGACAAAAGCGACGTGGAAGCGGCTCGCAAGAGCATCGAAACGCTCCTGAAATCCGCCGGCGGGACCGTGGAACCGCAGCCGCGTAAAGCCTGGGGCGGTTAAGAAAGGATTTTCCGCACAAGAGCCGACGCCTCCTCCTCCGTGACGCTATGGAGGAGGAGTTTTTTTTGCGACGAGGTTTCACCGGAGAGAATCTCCAATTGCGATTTACGAAGCCCCAGTTTCGGGGCGAGAAACTCGATCAACGACTTGTTCGCTTTCCCCTTTTCGGGGGCGGTCGTGATACAGACTTTCAGCGCCCCGGCTTGCTCGCCTCGAATTTCGTTCTTTTTCGCCCCCGGATGAACCCGGACCGACAGAACCGTTCCCAGCGGATGTTTTTCGATCATTTTCCGAGGATACTCTTGAGGTCTTCCGCGGCGTCGCCGGTCGGTTTGATCCCGAACTGGTTGACCAACACGTCGAGTACTTCCGGCGTCACGAACGCGGGCAACGTCGGACCGAGCCGGATGTTACGCACGCCAAGCATGAGCAGCGTTAGAAGAATCGCGACCGCTTTCTGTTCGTACCAGCTAAGGACCAACGACAACGGCAGATCGTTGACGCCACACTGAAACGCGTCGGCCAAGGCCAGCGCGATCCGGACGGCGGAGTAGGCGTCATTGCATTGTCCGACGTCGAGCAGCCGCGGAATCCCGCCGATGTCGCCGAACTCCAGTTTATTGAAACGGTATTTTCCGCACGCGAGCGTCAGGATCACGCAGTCGTTCGGCACGGCCTGGGCGAGGTCCGTGTAGTAATTCCGACCCGGCTTGGCACCATCGCAACCGCCGATCAGGAAGAAATGCTTCAGCGCCCCGGACTTGACCGCTTCGACGACCTTTCCCGCGACGGACAAACCGGCGTCCGCGGCGAATCCGGTCAGGATCGTCTTTTCCGGTTCGGTTTGCGTAAAGCCCGGCGCGGCCAGGGCCGCTTCGATCACGGGCGTGAAATCCTTCGTTCCGTCTTCCTTCACCGGAATATGCGCAACACCGGGAAACGCGACCAGCCCGGTCGTGAAGATGCGGTTTTTGTACGAATCGAGCGGCCGTTGGATGCAGTTGGTCGTCATGAGAATCGCGCCGGGAAATTCGCCGAATTCCTTGTGCTGATCCTGCCACGCCCCGCCGTAGTTGCCGACAAGGTGTTTGAATTTTTTCAGGCCCGGATAAGCGTTGCACGGAAGCATTTCGCCGTGCGTGTAGATGTTGACACCACGTCCCTCGGTCTGCACGAGAAGATCGTTGAGGTCTTTCAAATCGTGCCCGGAAACGACGATGCACTTCCCTTGGACAGGCGTGATCCGGACCGGGGTCGGCTCCGGTTTTCCGTACGTTTCCGTATTCGCCTGGTCGAGCAATTCCATCGCCCGGTGGTTGATCCGCCCGACGTGCAGGGCTTCTTCCAGGAGCGTTTCGATATCGGTCGGATTACCGCCCAAAAACGCCAGGGTCCGGAAATACTCCGCATAATGGGCCGGATCGGTTTTGCCGAGTACCGCGGCGTGGTGCGAGTAAGCGGCGGCGCCTTTGAGTCCGTACAAAATCAACTCCTGCAAGCCCGCGACCGTCGGCCCGAACAGATCCCGGCGATCGGCAAGGGAATGGTTTTCACCTTCCTTGACCAGCGCATCGATTTCTTCTTTGGGAATCCCGGCTTGCTGTCCGGAACAGGAGCAGGAACAGGAGCATGTCGAATCTTCACCCGATAGTTTTTTCAGGATCTTTTTCGCCTTGAGAATCATCTGAGCGACACGTTGTTCGTCGAAATTAACGTTCGTCACGGTTGTGAAAAGCGCGTCGAGCAGAAACCGGTCGAGCTTTTCGTTTCGCTCAACGGGACACTCCTGCGGAGTCGATTCCTGGGGAACCGTCGCTTGAGCGATCTGTTTACAATAGTGGATCAATAAATCCTGGAGCGCCGCGGTTCGGACGTCTTTCCCGCAAACGCCACCGATCGTGCAACCGCTCCCTTTGGCGGTCTGTTCGCATTGATAACAAAACATGGCTTGGTAGAGGATAGAGGATAGAGGATAGAGGATAGAGGATAGAGGATAGAGTGAAGGTGTCAGACAGCAGAAGTC
>JAVBTU010000272.1:0-5841 GCA_031556015.1 Thermoguttaceae bacterium | reverse complement strand
GGAGCGGTTGACTTCACGCGGCAAAAAGTGGATTCTCGGTTTGCGGCTTTTTTCCCTGCTACTCCTGGCGTTGCTGATGCTCCGCCCGACGGTCGTCTATACCGAAACGCTGAAACTCCCCGCTTCGCTTTATTTGCTGCTCGATTGCTCCGAAAGTATGTCCGTTCGAGACGAAGTCGTCGGGAAAAGCCTGTTCGAACAGGAGAAACAAGAGCTTCAGGATTCCGAAAAAACGCTCCAGCAGCTTCAAAAACGATTCGACCTGCATCCGTTCCAGTTCGACCAGGCGCTTCATCCGCTCGAAATGAGTCGCGGCGTCGTTTCACTTCCGGACACACCCGACGGTAAAGAAACCGCGATCGGGTTCGCGTTGAACGAAGTTTTTCAGCGGGCCGCCGGAAAACGGCTCCTTGCGACGATCCTGCTGTCCGACGGGACCCAGCGAACCCGTCCGCCCCGCGATCTGACGCCGCGCGATTCGGCGGTCAAGTTCCGGGACGCGAATTTTCCGATTTACACGATCCCGTTCGGCAAGCCGGGCGCGGCGGAAAACCTTGACGTCGCCGTGCGCGAACTCCTTGCCGCGGACCATGTCTTCGTCAAAACCGAGCTCGTCGTAACCGGGCAAATTCGGGTCAACGGATTTTTGAATCGGGAAATTCCGGTTCGACTTCTTTTCGAAACCTCGCCCGGTAAAATGGAGGAAGTCGGCTACAAAAAAATCACCGCGACCGAAGAAGGGCAATGGGTCAAGTACCGTTTCACGTATGCTCCGCAAACGACCGGCCTGAAAAAAGTTTCCGTCGTCGCCGAGCCGCAACCGAAGGAAGTCGTCAAAACGAACAACGAAATGAGTACGTTCGTCCGCGTTCTCGAAGGGGGATTGAACGTCCTGTACCTGGAAGGTTCCAACCGGTACGAGCAGTTAGTGTTGCGAAAATCGATCGACTCTTCGGCGGATATCCAATTGAAATACCATCGTCTTCCGGTCGAACGGCTTCTCGTCCACGCCCAAACGAGCCAAGACGCGGTCGGTCGAACGCCGCTGGAGATTCTCCGCGAGTACACGCAGGAACGTCCCTCGATGGTCAAGGAATTCTTTTCGCCCGGCTCGTTTACGGTTTACATGCTCGGCGACCTGCCCGCCGCGGCGCTGAAAAACGAAGAACTGGCCGCACTGGCCGAGTGCGTGAAAAACGGAGCCGGCCTGATTATGCTCGGCGGATACCACTCGTTCGGGGCGGGCGGATATGCCGGAACGCCGCTCGCTGAGGTCCTGCCGGTCGTGGTCCGCTCTCAGGATTTTCAGCCGCTCAATGAAGAATACCGCAGAGATATTCATTGGGAAACTCCGCTCCCGCTCAAGCCGACCGACGTCGGTATCCGCCAGAACCCGTTCATCTTGGGGATCGGTTCCTCCTCGACGCCGAAAGAGATTAGAAACGCTTGGGCCGCCCTGCCCCCGCTCAAGGGAGCGAACCGGTTTACCGCGAAACTCTCCGCCTTGACGCTTTTGGAAGGACCGGACAAACAACCGCTTCTCGTTCAACAACTCAGCGGAGCGGGACGAACGCTTGCGTTCGCGGGCGACACCACGTGGAGATGGTGGGCCGATCACGAAAAGGAGCATAAGCGATTTTGGCGTCAAGTGATCCTTTGGCTCGCGAAAATGGACGAATCGATGCTCGGCGACTGCTGGATCGAACTGGAAAAACCACGCTTTTCCGTCGGCGAAACGGTCAAGTTCAAAGTCCAGCTCCGTGACGACCAGGGGAAAGACGTGTACGGCCCGAAAGTCGAAGCGTTCATTCGGCTCCCGGACGGCAAAGAGGAACAGACGCTGATCGTCAACGACAATGGTGTCGCAACCGGTTCCGTACGAAATACGAGTCAACCGGGCGACTACTCGATTCGCGCAACGGCGTCCGCGCCGGACGGAAATTCGCAAACGAAAACCGCGACGGCCCGATTTCTCGTGTTCGACCAGAATCTCGAATTGGACAATCCGGTCGCCGATCCGACGCTTTTGGGGAATATCGCGGGACTGACCGGCGGCAACAGCGTCCCGCCGGAAATGCTGCCGGACCTGCTCCAGGAACTCGCGGACAAGGCGGAGATGCTCACCGAAAAACGGGAAACGAAGCTCACGCTATACGATTCCTGGCCGATGCTGATTTTGCTTTGCTTCGTACTTGCGGCGGAATGGTTTGTGCGCAAGCGAGTCGGGTTGGTTTGAAACGCCGGCGTCCAGGACGCTCGGCTAAACACGAGGAGGAAACATGATTCACGAAACGGAGATTCGACGGCGGGACCGGTCTTTGTCCCGGGAGGAAGCGACGGCATTGCTGGATGCGGGGGAATATGGAATTCTCTCGACCGTGGGGGCCGACGGACAACCGTACGGAGTGCCGCTCAACTACGTTCGGGACGGCGAAACACTTCTCCTGCACGGAGCACTGGAAGGACGTAAAATCGAGCATCTGCGAAACGACGATCGCGTTTCTTTTTGCGTCGTCGGTTTGGCGGAAACGGTTCGGGAAAAATTCACGACCCGCTACGAAAGCGTCATCGTTTCCGGTCGGGCAGAGTTGATCGAAGACTTCGAGCGCAAAGCCGAAATGTTGCGGAAATTCTGCAAACGTTTCGCCCCGAAAAACAAATCGAATCACGCCGAAGCGACCGAGAAATTTCTCACGAAGTTTCTCGATCAGACGGCGGTGATTCTTGTATCACTCGAATCGATTTCGGGAAAAGCCCATCGACACTAAATCTCGACGGTCATTCCGGATGCGGCGGCTCGTCTCCCGGTCCCGGTTCAGGTCCGAAACCGGGGCCGGGACTGCCGCCGCGAGGGCCGGGACCGCGAAAATCACCTTGGTCGGGACCGCCGCCGCGAGGACCGGGACCGCGAAAATCACCTTGGTCGAAACCGCTGCCACGAGGACCGGGGCCGCGAAAGTCACCGTGTTCGAAACCGCCGCCGCGAGGGCCGTGTCCGCGAAAATCACCTTGGTCGGGACCGCCGCCGCGAGGGCCGGGGCCGCGAAAATCACCTTGGTCGGGACCGCCGCCGTGAGGGCCGTGTCCGCGAAAATCACCGTGTTCGAAACCGCCGCCGCGAGGACCGGGGCCGCGAAAATCACCTTGGCCGAAACCGCCGCCGCGAGGGCCGTGTCCGCGAAAACCACCTTGGTCGGGACCGCCGCCGCGAGGGCCGTGTCCGCGAAAATCACCCTTGTCGGGACCGCCGCCGCGTGGTCCGGGGCCGCGAAAATCGCATTGCTCCGGGCACTCTCCCCGTGGTCCGGGACCGAAACCGGGACCGGGTTTGGCGAACTCGGGACGCTCTTTCATCTTGATACCGGCTTCGAATCCGCGATTAAAGCCGCGTTCGTAGGCTTCCTCAATCGCTTTTTGAAACTGCTGCATCATTTCCGGCGGGCCGCCTGGGACGCCGGGGGCGGGGGGAGCGGGCGGGGCCTGGGCTGATACCATCATCGCGGAACACAGGACGGCTCCGCACATCAACAAACCAAATAAACCGGCGCGTTTCATTTTCGATCTCCTTGTTATTAAAGGGGTGGGGCGCAATTTTGAATGTTTGAAATGAATGATACCGGTATTCATTTTTCGTCTTTCAGGACAAGCGAGTCGCTTCTCCAAGATAATTCAACCATGAGGGTTCGCAAAAGTTTCATAAAATTATTCGCAAAGCGGTATTCAAGAGAAGACGGAACCTTTGCGATGTTCCGAGGTTTAATGGCTTTTGGCTGTAGAGTAGGGCGGATTCATGATTTACGCAACCGTAGTATCCGCTTGGGGAAGCTTTCAGGATACCCCAGATCTTCGATCCAAGCGTAACTCGCGACAGCATCGTTTCCGAGCGAAGTGCGTCGTTTTTTTTATGATTTCATTCTCCATTTTCAAGCGTGTATTTTCGTCTTCATCGAGTTCTATGCGGGCGAAGGTGTCGGGATGGAGATCGCGTTGCCGTTCGAATTCTGGTCGAAGCGGATCGACGGGATGAGCGACCGTGAGTTGGGCGGATATTTGAAAACGTTAAGCGGCAAGATCGACATGGCGAAGTTCGCGAAAAGCCGACGCGGTCCGAAAAAGAAAGTCACGAAAATTTACGTTCCGAAAGTCAATCACGTCTCCACGTTCAAGATCACTCCAAGAACGTGAAAACGACGGAAAATAGCACTTTCAAAGCCCTGAGGTTTAGCGGCTCGCCGGTCGTTGTGGCGTCATTTTTCTCCGTCCGGACATCCGATGGACAAGGACACAGGCGGAAGTCAAGCTTTTGAGGAAAATATTTTCATCAGGCGGCAAGCCCCTCCAGTTCAAGCATCTCCCGCTGTCGCGCAAGGGGTTTCGGGTGTCCCCGGTTCGGGGAGGCGGGTGCTTTTTCCGTACCATTGCTCAATCAGTCGCAGGACCATTTGCGGATTGATCGGTTTGCTGCAGTACGCGTCCATTCCGGCGTCCAAACATTTTTGAATGTCTTCCTTGGTCGCGTTCGCGGTCAAGGCGATGATCGGGATCCGTTTTTTGCCGTTTTCCATTTCCCAGTTGCGAATCAGGTCGGTCGCTTCGTATCCGTCCATTTCCGGCATTTGGCAATCCATCAGGATCAGGTCGTATTTCCGCTGGCGGACGGCGTCACAGGCTTCCCGTCCGTTCATCGCGATGTCGCAGGTGAAACCGGATTCGTGCAGCAGATTCTTGACGACGATCTGATTGACCCGATTGTCCTCGACGACCAGAATGTGAATTTTTCCGGCGTAAACGGACTGGACCCGGGTCGGTGCTTTTACCGTGGTTTTCGCCTGCGCTGCCGAAGATCGAAACCGCAAATAAGAATCCGTCGAGTTCGCTGGGTCCGAGGGCTGGTCCGGGGTGTAAAGTCGGTTCATGACCGCGTCGAACAGCGAAGAAACGAAAACCGGCTTGCTGATCACTTCCATTTCGGTTTCTCGCTGAAACTCCGGGTCGACCTCTTCGGCAAGTGAACGGAGCAGTATCAGCTTCATCGGGAGATAATCACCGTGTCGGCTTTCGCTCCACAATTTTTTCGCGAAATCGATTCCGGTTCCGTCGGTCAAAGAATTATCGGCGATCACCAGATCGAACGGTTTTTTGCGTTGTTGCGCCTCGCCGAGCAGACGGAGCGCTTCGAGACCGCTGGAGCATTCGGTACTGTCCATCTCCCAGCTTTTCAGTTGCGATTTCAAGGTTTCACGCTGCGATCGGTTGTCGTCGACGATCAGGACGGATCGCCCCTTGAGATTGACTCCGCCGTCGACTTCGCGGTAAGCGATCTCCGTACAAAAATGTCCTTCCGGGAACGGGCATCCTTGTCCCAGGATTTTGGGACATTCCTTTCCGTCGGAGCGAAGACATTGGATGACACGCGAATCACAGGCGAACGGGATCGTGAACCAGAACGAGGATCCTTCCCCTTCGACGCTTTCGACGCCGATTTCGCCCTGCATCAGTCGGACGAGCTTCATCGAAATCGCGAGGCCGAGACCTGTTCCACCGTACATTCGAGCAGAAGAGGAATCCGCTTGCGAAAACGCTTTGAATAATCGATGGATCCGATCCTCGGGAATTCCGATTCCCGTATCGGACACGACGAAGCGGATCGTCAAATCGGATGTCCCGTACGATTCGACGGACACATTGATCCGAACACCGCCGTACTCCGTGAATTTGACGGCGTTACCGACCAGGTTCAGCAAAATCTGGCGGATACGACCGGCGTCTCCCACGACGGTTCGCGGTGTGTTTCGACCGAACGAAACGCTCATCTCCAAATCCTTGCCGGTCGCACGAGAG
>JAVBTU010000204.1:0-9889 GCA_031556015.1 Thermoguttaceae bacterium | reverse complement strand
CGCAGTGTACTCACGGAGTGAAGAATCTGGTGCATCTTGGCAACACGTATTGCATTACGTGTCCGGCTTGAAACCAGATGCTTCGGAGTACCTCAGCATGACATGAGCGACACGTTATTCGTAAACTTGCCGCTTATTTTCCGGCGGAAGCCTTACTTCAGTTTCGCAATCTCATCGGACGAAAGGCCGGTAATTTTGGAAATGAAAGCTGGATCGCATCCTTCATGCTTCATGTTTCGCGCGATCTCGATTTTTTCCTGAATCTTGCCTTTGTCCATACCGAGAGCGAACCCTTCCTGCAATATCCCACCGGGAATAGTTTCAATCATTTCAATACACCCTCTTTTCCTTCGAATACGTTCAAAATAGCCTGTTTGAAACAATCGGTCGTCAAAACTTCGTTCCGGGCACAGTACGACGCCACGGTTTGTACGAAATCCCAACGGAACGACTGGATCGATATCCGCTTCGTGAATATGCCGAAAAATACTGTTCAAATTCGCGGCGACGATTACCGTGGATCGCAGGTATTTCTTCGCGAACTTGTCGTGAGAGCTTCCGGTCCGCCGGCGAGGTTGTTTCGTAATTTCCTGTTCCATCGGGTCATTTTACAACGAATTCGCGCTCTTTTCAAGAGGAAAACGACTTCATTATATCGTAGTTGACCGGTTGATATCCGACTCGAATAGCGCCAAAGAGATGTCGTACTTTGTTTATGTGCGACAAATACAATCACTTGAAGTTGGTGTTACACCCCCTCCAAATCGAACACGTATTCCGTTTTGTCTTTTGTGACGGTCAACGTTTCCTCGGAATTATGTCGTTGATATTTCAACGGGACGAGCGATTTGGCGGGGAGCGGCATATCGTCCGGGCGGAGTTCCGGCTCGGCGTTTTTCTGGAACGAGACAATGTAATCTCCCGGAACGACGCCTTCGTAATACGCGGCCGTTTTGAGAACCGCGCGGCCCTGTTCGTCCGTTTGTCCGCCGGCGGGCCAGGACTTCATTTTGGGGTCGAGCGGCTGAAGAAGTACGCTGACCCCGGCGAGTTTTTCCCCGCCGAAAGAAACGACGATCCGACACGGCGTTAATTCCGGCATTCCGTCCGGCTTTTCCGGCAAACGAGTGCAGCCGCAAAAATAGAGACACAAGAGGAGAATGGTGGGCGTGTATTTCATTTCCGTGTAATCGATTGTGGTTGAGGTATACAATTACGCTGAAGGATGTGTAATTTTTTCAATGTTAGCGAGATCGGGAGTGAAACGACCCTCTCGCGGCTTACTTATCGGAGCGGAAGCTCCTGCCGCCTACCGGGGCTCCCGGGTTTGAACGATGGTACCCCCGCCGAGAACGAGGTTGTCCCGATAACAGACGGCGATCTGCCCCGGGGCAACACCGTGTTTGGGCGCGTCGAACCGGACTCGGAATTCTCCCGCTTTCGTGATGAGTACTTCCGCCGGACTCGGCTCGTTGCGGTATCGGATTTTGACCTGACAGAGAAAAGATTCCCCCACGGTGCAGGGAACGATCCATTTCGATTCTTCAGCGACGAGCTGTCGAACTTCGAGGTCGTCCCGGCTGCCGATCACGACGTTTTTCGTGGTCGCGTCGATCCGGACAACAAAAACCCGTTCCCCGAACCCGACTTTCATTCCTTTACGCTGTCCAATCGTGAACTGCTCATATCCGTCGTGTCGGCCGAGGATTTTTCCGTCCGTCGAGACGAAATATCCCGCCGCGTCCAGGTCGGGATTGCGCGATCGGATAAAATCGACATGCTTATGCGGTTCGACGAAGCAGATTTCCTGCGAATCTTTCTTTTCGGAAACGTGCAAACCGAGCTTGCGGGCTCTTTCCCGAACCTCGGATTTCAAGAGTTTGCCGAGAGGAAACCGGAGCCGTTTCAGCGAGTTCGGGGCGATCCCGTAAAGGAGATACGATTGGTCCTTGCTTAAATCCTCGGCTCGGCTCAACGCGGGGGAACCGTCCGCGAACGAGCCGATTTGAACGTAATGTCCGGTCGCGAAAGTGTCGGCGCCGATCGAATCGGCGAATTCGAGCAGACGCCCGAACTTGATTTTACGGTTGCATAGAGCGCAAGGGTTCGGCGTTCGCGCGGCGAGGTAATCTTCACAAAACCGGTCAGTAATCTCCCGAAACGGCTCGGCAATATCGACGAAATGAAGCGGAATTCCGAGCGCATCGGCGGCTTTTTGGGCGTCGTCCGCTTCTTCGGGCCGAATCTGGAGAGGATGCCGCATGTGAACCCCGGCGACCGCGTCCCCGCACTCAAGCAGGATCGACGCGGCAACGCTGCTGTCGACTCCGCCGGACATCGCGATGAGAGTGAGAGGCATGGGATAGAGGATAGAGGATAGCTGTTGGAATCGACTTTTGTATAAGGTATTTTATAGCGTGAGTGAGAGATTTTTCTATGCGGACTTCGTTGATGTGCCGAAATTTGCGGACTTGTCGGCTCGCTGGGCGAAATTCTTGAATCAAAATTTTTTGGTATTGACGGAATTTTCAAAATAGTTTACACTTCCACCCACTGCTGGAGGTCGCGACGAAGAGCGAAGCGATCCCGGCGACGATGTGCGAATGGATTCACGGATGATTGAAATGGCGAACCGGGAGAATTTTCCTTCTCCTTTCCTCTCCCGGTTTGCATGAGAAATGGACGTCTCCTCTTAGTAGGTAAGCGTGGTGTAATGTCGTACAGCGATTACGACCGGATCAAGGAACAAATCAAAGACGCAATCGATATTGTGCAGTTGGTTTCCCGTTTCGTACCGCTCAAGCGAGCCGGTCGAAATTACGTCGGTCGTTGCCCTTGGCACGACGATTCCCGTCCCAGTCTCCAAGTGAATCCCGAACGCCAATCGTACCGGTGTTGGGTCTGTAATGTCGGCGGAGACATCTTCTCGTTCATCATGCAGATGGAGAAGGTCGATTTCAAGGAAGCTCTTGAAATCCTCGCCGAAATGACCGGAATTTCGTTGAAAGACGTCAAACGACAAAACAGAGCGGGACGCGTAAGCGAGCGAAAAACAAACGATCCGAATGCCCTGCTGGACGAAACGGGAGAAGAGGAAGGCGAATCGGTCGCGGCTCCCCAGCCGATCGATCGACGGACCTTGTTCAATACGATGGATTGGGTCCAAAAGCAGTACCATGAAGCGCTGCTTTCGATGGACGAAGCGGAAAACGCACGAAAATATTTGAGCGAACGGGGCATCAACGAACAAAGCGTCCGTGATTTTCGGATCGGTTATTCGCCGTTGGACGGAAGCTGGTTGATGAACAAAGTCGGTGGTGCCTCGCGACGAATCGAATGCCTGGAAACCGCCGGCGTGTTGGCCCGGTACAGGGACGAAGAGAGAAATACGGAACGGATTTACGACCGGTTTCGCGGACGATTGATGTTCCCGATCCGTGATACCCAGGATCGAACCGTCGCCTTCGGCGGTCGGATCCTGCCGGATTCGCCGCTGAAAAGCTCCGCGAAATATGTCAATTCGCCGGAAACGCCGATTTTTTCCAAGTCGAAACAGCTTTACGGTTTGGACGTCGCGCGGTTGACGATGCGAACGACGAAACGCGCCTTGATCATGGAAGGGTACACCGACACGATCATGGCGCACCAATGCGGGATCGGTGATGCCGTCGCGATTTTGGGGACCGCGCTCGGACCGGATCACATTAAGATCCTGGAGCGGTTTGTCGAGAAAATGATACTCGTCCTCGACGGTGATACCGCCGGCCGGAAGCGGGCCAACGAAGTCCTCGAACTGTTCGTCGCCCAAGGGGTCGATTTGACGATCGCGACGCTCCCCGCCGGAGCGGATCCTTGCGAGTTTTTGCAGGAACAAGGGAAAGAACGGTTTGAGGAGCTGCTGCGGGAACAGGGAATCGACGGACTCGAACATGCGTTTCGGACCGCGACTTTGGGAGTGAATATTGAAAAGGATATCGTCGGTTCCAGCCGGGCGCTCGACCAGATGATCGCGTTGATCGCTTCCGCTCCGACGAGTTTGAGAGGAGCGGACGATCCGGTTCAACTGCGACTCGAAAAGACGATCGCGAGACTGGCCGAGCGGTTCCGCGTTTCGGAAACGGAAATTCGAAAACGGCTCAAACAGTGGAAAGAACGTAAATCGCAAACGAAAAATTACGGTGGTGTCGTCACGGAAGAGGCCGTCGAGGAAACCTCTTCGTGGAACCGTCCCGAGTTGACACCGGACGCCCTGGAGCGGGAAATGCTCGAACTGTGGTTCGCCGATCCGACGACGTTCGAGACGCTCGACAACGTGATACCGGACGAATGGATCCGCTCGCCGCTGACGCAACGGGTCCAGTCGCTCTGGAGGGAGATTCAAACGGAGGAGCGGGAATGTTCCTTCAGTAAAATATTGGTCCATTTCGACGATCCGGCGGTCAAGAGCCTTTTGGTCGAACTGGACGAATCGGCGGGCGACAAAGGACTCGACCCGAAGATGGACGAAGACAGGAAGCAGCAGTTGATCACCGAAATCGTGCAAGGATTCACGCGTCGGGACATCAAACGCCGCAACCCGGGCGAACTGAGCGACCTGAAAAACGAAACGCTCAGCAAGGAGGAAAAACGAACCAAAGTACAGGAGAGTCTCGATAGGGCGAGGAATCGTTAGCGCCGGGGCTTGCCCCGGGCTGGGCCGTGCAAACGGTTTACTCGGCTGCTCGTCGGAGGTGATGTTTCCCATCACAAACGCGGGGCAAGCCCCGCCGCTAACGAAGATTACCGACTACTCACCACTCACTATTTCAACCCAGCACGTCAAAGGATTGACGTGGAAACAAGGAGTTTACTATGCCAAGGATGGACTTTTTCGAATGTGATTTCCAGGATCTTATTACCAAAGGAAAAAATCAGGGACATTTGACGCTAGACGAAATCGTCGAGCGGATGCCGGACGACGATTCGTTCGACACGATGCACCTGTCGGAGTTTATCGATTCGCTCGATCAGCAGCATATCGAGTTGACCGACGACGAAATGTCCGACGAAGAACTCTTCAAACTCCAGGACGACGAACGGGACCCTCTTGCCTTAGAAGAAGAGGAACGCCTCGAAAAACCGGCTCCGAAACTGCCCGAAGAAGTGGAACGATGGAGCAGCGACCCGATCCGGCTTTATCTCAATCAGATGTCGAGTCTTGGCCTGCTCACCAAGGACGAGGAAATCGCCTGCTCGAAAAAGATCGAGTTGACCCGCCGCATGTTTCGTCGTAGTGTCATGGAAAGTCCGCTCGCCCTGCAAACGGCGTTCGGCGTCCTGACGAAAGTTTATCACGGCAAACTCCCGTTCGATCGGACCATGAAAATCTCGATCACCGAACGGCTCTCGAAAGAACAAATTCTCAAACGGATGCCGTCGAATCTGAAAACGCTCGCCGCACTGCTCGAATCGACGACTTCCGACTTCGAATTGCTGGTTCGCAAAAGCACGCCGGCCAAACTCAAACAACAGGCTCGAACCCGATTTCTTCAACGTCGCCGCAAGGCTTTGATTCTCGTCGAGGAAATGAGTCTCCGGACACGCCGGGTTCACGCCTTGATGAAACAGCTCGAAAAAATGTCCGAAAGAATGGACGAGATTCGCAATCTTCTTTCCGGTACAAAATCGAACATGCTGCCCGAACGCCGGATCATGCTCCGCGACGAACTGCGGCAGTTGATCCTCACCGCCCAGGAAAGCCCGCGGTCGCTCCGTAATCGGGTCCAACTGATGAAATCCCGGCTCGCCGCTTACGAACAGGCGAAGAGCGAACTTTCCCGGGGGAATCTGCGGCTCGTGGTGTCGGTCGCGAAAAAGTACCGCAATCGCGGCATGAGCTTTCTCGACCTGATCCAGGAAGGGAACACCGGCCTGATGCGGGCGGTCGATAAATTCGAATACCGTCGCGGTTACAAATTTTCGACCTACGCGACCTGGTGGATTCGTCAGGCGATCACCCGGGCAATCGCGGAGCAGGCGAGAACGATTCGGATTCCGGTCCACATGATCGACGCGCTCACGAAACTTCGTGCGGCGTCACGCAATCTCTACCAGCGCACCGGTCGCGAGCCGAGCGTCACGGAAATCGCCGAAGCGGCGGGCCTGACCGTCGAGGAAGCGCGGCGCATCCTGCAAATGGGCGCCAATCCGATCTCGCTGGAACATCCGGTCGGCGACATGGATGATACCTGTTTCGGCGAATTCGTGTCCGACAACAGCTTCGACCGCCCGGAAAAATCGGCGTCGAACGAAATGCTCCGCAACGAAATCGGCAAGGTCCTCAAGACGCTCACCCCGCGGGAACGTGAAATTCTCAAACTCCGTTACGGCCTGGAAGGGGGGTATTCGTACACGCTCGAAGAGGTCGGACGCATTTTCCAGGTCACTCGGGAACGCGTCCGACAGATCGAGGCCAAAGCGGTCCAGAAACTCCAAAACCCGCTCCGCTGCCGCCAGTTGGAAGGATTCCTCGACCCGGTCGAAGACGACGAATTCTGAACATCACGAAGCATTTCCGTCTGCGGCGCGCGTTTGCTCCGCCGCTAACGGGACGTGCCCGGGAAAAGCATTTCCTTCAGCAGTCCCCAACCGGATGCGATGTGGATCGTCGCGAAAACGCCGGGAAGCAGGAAAAAGTAAAACGCTTTTCGCGTCTTCCAGGCGATGCGAAACGATTCGATCAGGACGATCGCGACATAAAACGCGACGATCCCGCCGAATAACGTGCAAACAGGCCAAAGTGCGGTGCCGAAACCGAATGCAGCCGACAACAGTAGTGTCAAACAAAAAAACACGCCGCAAATCAGTCCGATTACGAACGCGGCGGGAAGGAAACTTTTCCAGGAAGAGGTCTCCGGATGTTTTCTCGACAGGCGGACGCGGCCTTTTCCGTACCGAATCAGCTGCTTGGCCAAACCGGAAAGCGTGCCTCGGGGAACATAGCGAACAGCGATGTCCGGCGTGAAATAACACTTCAAACCGGCCTTGTCGATCCGGTGGTTCAGTTCGCAATCCTCGGCGGCGTCAAACCGTTCGTCGCAGAGTCCGACTTTCTCGTACACCTCTTGTCGGTCAGCGACCGCAACGCTGATCGCCGGAGAAAAGCACGGCTCGCCGGCGTAGATGAACGAATCCGGATGATGCCCGATCGGCGAACGACGAGCCGCGGCGATCGACAGTTGCATCGCGTCGGCGTGGGAAAGTTCCAACGGCTGCGGTCGCCCCAGACAATCGGCCCCGGAGTCCCGAAACGCCGCGTCGACATGTCGAAAAATTTGATTCGTATCGATAAGGCAATGCCCGTCGACGACCAGGACGACGTCCCCTTTGGCGTTTTTCACCCCTACGTTTCGAGCGCCGCTGGAAAGCCGGATCGGATTATCGAGCAGTCGGACGTTCGGGTATTTGTCGACGTACAGCCGGACTTTTTCCCGGGTGTCGTCGTCGGAACGGCCGTCGACGGCGAGAATTTCGTACTTTGCCGGATCGTAATCCTGTTCCAGAAGGTGATCCAACACCTCTTCGATATGCAACGACTCATTCCGAACCGGCATAACGACGCTGATGAATAGTTCGTCGGACATTCTATTTTCGATCCGCCTGGGGGATGTAAGCCGCGAGTTTCTTCTCCGCGAAAACCGGGACGAACCGGGTCAAGCGGTGTCGACCGTCGATGATCGGGAGTGAGACCATCTCCTCGCCGACCAGTGGTGTCGCGTATCGAAGGAATTCATTCGAAACGTCCCGCCCGTCGGCGGTGATCCAATCCTTCGGGAAGGTTCGTTCGCTGTTGGCGACCTCGGTCAGCGGGACCTTGTCGTACCTGACGCCATAAATCGGGCTCTTGTTCCGCAGGATCGTCGACATGTATCCGCCCTGTCCGGTCGCGGCCAGTTCGAGCGCTTTTTGCCCGACCCGGTACGCTTCGTCCAAATCGACCGTCGACGCGTACGCCATGGAATGTCGCTGGTCGGTTCCGGTCACATTGCATCGGGCCAATCCCTTGGTCGCCAAACCCTCTTGATTAAGGTAATTGACGATCGACTGTGCAACGGTCAGTTCGCTCGAACTGAAGCTGGTATGACCGAAGGCGTCACTTCTTGCACCGATTTCACCGATATCGAATCCTTCACTGACGACGTCGAGGCAGCGACCGTTTTGTTTCAGTGAATCGTTGACCGAATCGGCCAAGTCCTGAAGCGAGCCGGGACTTTCGGCCAGATAAATCAACAGCGGCATTTCGCGATTCGGATCGGCCAGGCGGGCCGCGGCGGGAATGAAACCGATCTTTCGCCCCATCGCCTGCAAGACGAGTACCGGATCGGCGGGGCAGGACCCCTTGTTCTCCTCGTTGGCGTAGGCGACGGCGTACATCCAGTATTTCGCGGCGCTTCCGTAGCCGGGCGTGTGGTCGATCAATTCAAACGCGGCGTCACCGACGTCGTTGTCGATCGTTTTCGGAACCCCGACGGCGATTAGTTCGAGCCCTTTTTCCGCGGCGAGCCTGGCGATTTTGTTCGCCGTATCCATCGAGTCGTTCCCGCCGTTGTACAGGAAATAGCCGACGTTATGGGCCTTGAAAACTTCGATGACCCGCTGAAAATCCTCCTGTTGGTGCGAACGGAGTTTATAACGACAGGTTCCGATCGGTCCGGAAACCGGTGTCGTACGCAGAAGGGCGACTTCCGTGGAATCCTGTGCGGAAAGGTCGAGCAATTCCTCCTTGAGAATCCCCTCGATTCCGTGAACGGCCCCGTACACGGTTCCGATCGCGTCGAAATCCCGAGCCGATTCGAGGACGCCGCGAAGCGAGCTGTTGATCACGCAAGTCGGGCCGCCGCTTTGCGCGACGATAAGATATTTTTTCATGGCACCGCTCACACCTGGAATAAATTCGTGCTCAAATATTTTTCGCCCCGGTCGGGGAACAGGACGACGATGAATCCCGTGTCGATTTTTTCCGCCACGGCCAACGCGGCAAGCATAGCGGCACCACTGCTCATCCCGACGAAGATGCCTTCTTCATGCACGATCCGCCGGGACATTTCGAACGCCTGCTCCGATTCGACCATGACACTATAATCGATTTGTTTCGGGTCGTAGATTTCCGGAACGATCGCCTCTTCCATGTTTTTGAGGCCCTGGATATAGTGTCCCTTAACCGGGTGCGCTTCGATGATTTTCACGCCCGGATCGTGTTCCTTCAAACCCGCGGCGACGCCCATGAGCGTCCCGGAAGTGCCGAGCGACGAGACGAAATGCGTGACCCGTCCTCCGGTTTGACGCCATATCTCGCAACTGGTCTCATGGTAATGCGCGAGCTTGTTGTAGACGTTGGAAAACTGGTCCGGGTTGAAATATTTGTCCGGAAACGCCTCGACCAGTTCGCGGCATTTGCAGATCGCGCCGTCTGTTCCTTTCTTCGGGTCGGTGAGCGTCAGTTTTCCGCCGAATCCCCGGATCATCTTCTGTCGCTCGATCGAAACCGCTTCGCTCATCACGATTTCGACTTCGTAACCGAGTACGGTCCCGATCATCGCCAACGCGATTCCCGTATTACCGGACGTCGCTTCGATGATCGTCTTACCGGGTGTCAGCTTTCCTTCGTCCTGCGCCTGCCGGATCATCCGTAGCGCGATGCGGTCTTTGATACTCCCGGTCGGATTGAACCCTTCGAGCTTCGCGTAGATCTCCACGCCGGGCTTTTGCAGCATCCGGTTGATCCGAACCAGCGGGGTGTTACCGATCGTGTCGAGGATGTTGTAGAGCACAGAGGACAGAGGATAGGATTATAAATGAGAAATGAGAAATGAGAAATGAGAAATGAGAAATGAGAAATGAGAAATGAGAA
>JAVBTU010000365.1:0-5026 GCA_031556015.1 Thermoguttaceae bacterium | reverse complement strand
GATTTCGGCGGCGTGCAGTTCATCAACTTGCGGGACCGCTATGGTATCACCCAGGTCGTGTTCTCCACGAAAATCGGGACGGACCAGTTCGAGTTGGCCCGATCGCTCCGATCCGAGGACGTGGTGCAAGTCGAGGGAATCGTCGAACTTCGGCCCGACGGAATCGTCAATAAAAAAATTCCGACCGGCGAAATTGAAATCAAAGCGGACAAACTGATCGTCCTGAACCGGAGCGAAGTTCCGCCGTTTCAGACCGGCGTTCCCGAGGTTCCCGCCGAGGAATTACGTCTCAAATACCGGTACCTCGACCTGCGACGCCCCGCGATGCAAAAAACGATGATCCTCCGGCACAGGATCATGAAAGTGATGCGGGATTATTTCGATGAGAATCAATTCGTCGAAATCGAAACGCCGGTACTCGGCAAAAGCACGCCCGAAGGTGCCCGGGACTACCTCGTTCCGAGCCGGATCGCGCAAGGTTCGTTTTACGCCCTGCCGCAGTCGCCGCAGCTTTACAAGCAGATCCTCATGATCGCCGGGTACGACCGCTATGTGCAGATCGCCCGCTGCTTTCGTGATGAAGATCTTCGCGCGGACCGGCAGCCGGAGTTCACGCAGTTGGACGTCGAAATGTCGTTCATCGAAATGGAAGACATCCTTGACATCATCAGCGGCCTCGTCCACCGGCTCATGAAAGACGTACTGGGACGGGAGATGGAGCTTCCCATCCCGCGAATGTCGTACGACGAAGCGATGGAACGGTTCGGACATGACGCCCCGGACTTGCGGTACGGTATGGAGCTGATCGACTTGACCGAGATCGCGAAGAATTGCGACTTCCGCGTCTTCAGCGAGCCGGCCAAAAACGGCGGTCGGGTACGTGGTATCAACGCGAAGGGAGCCGCCGAAAAATATTCCCGCAAGGACATCGACGTGCTGAACCAATATGTCGTCGAAAACTTCGGCGTCAAAGGGGTGGCGTGGTTGAAGGTCGACGCCGACGGCAACCTGGCCGGACCGATCGCGAAGAATTTCAAACCGGAAGAACTCGCCGCGATCACGAAGAAGATGGACGCCGCGCCGGGCGACTTCCTGCTCTTTTCGGCGGACACGTTCGCGACGACTTGCCGGGTTCTCAACGGTTTACGGCGCCGTCTGGCGTCAGAGTTGAAATTGATCGATCCGAACGAAATGAATTACTGCTGGATTCTGCATTTCCCGATGTTCGACTGGGACGAAGACGAGAAGCGACACGTCGCGATGCACCACCCGTTCACGGCACCGCTTGACGAACATGTTCCGTTGCTCGACACGGACCCGGGACAAATCCGTGCGCAGGCTTACGATTTGGCGCTCAACGGTTTCGAGGTCGGCGGCGGCACGATCCGGATTCACGATTCGAAGGTTCAGTCGAAGGTGTTCGACCTGCTCGGCCTGTCGCTTGACACCGCGAAGGAGATGTTCGGGTTCCTGCTGGACGCTCTGCAATTCGGCGCCCCGCCGCACGGTGGCATTGCGCTCGGCTTGGACCGTTTGGTCATGCTTTTCGGCGGTTTGGACAACATCCGCGACTGCATCGCGTTCCCGAAAACGACGAAAGCGTCCGACCTGATGACCGGCGCCCCGGGCGAAGTCGCGCTAAAGCAGTTGGCCGAATTGGGGATTGTCGTGAAAGCAGATAAGAAATGAAACGCATATTGGTGTCATAGACCGCTGTCCCGTCTCCGCTTTTGGTGAACTCCCCCTTCCGTACTCAGCGGTCGCGAAAAAAGACGGCGGAGCTTGCGGAGGTGCCGACGATTTCCTCGTCCGGTCTATTCGGGAGCGACGACGGGGTTTCCGGATAGTTCGCCGTCGTCGGAAATGTCGGGGAAAGCTGTTGTCCGGGACCGAACTGCTGTCGGTATTCCGGACCGCAAAGGTCGATCGGGAGATAATCCTTATACGTCGGCATAGTGAACGCGTCCGGTTTGAACCCGCTCGGGGAATTGAAGGTCACGTTTCCCATGGTGATCGTAATCGTTTGCTGCGCCTCCGGACAGGTGATTACGATTCTTTTCGCGTAGAGAATGCCGTGAACCGGATCGACTTCGTGGTCGCTCAAGACCGCTCCGACGAACGGCTGCCCGTTCGGCGCGTAAATTTCGTATTTCAAAATCGCGCCGGTCTGCGGATGCATCGTAATCATTCGGGAATACGTTCCCCGCGGCGTCTTGAGAGAACTCGTGATTTGCAGGTTTCCGTCGTCGACCCGCCTTGGCCCTTCATGCGGATCGGTTTCTTTCAGTTCGACCAGGCCGAGAGTTTCGATCAACCATTCCGGCTCGATCGGAATGACCGTTCGGACGGGACAGTTTTCGAATTCCTCATGCCTGGCGTAATAGATCGCTTTCGGGTCGGACCGCTTGACCCAGAACCAGAAAAGTTCGTCGTTGCTTCCCAGATCGATTTCGGTCCCCATCCCCAAAGCTAGTCCGCCCGTGACCCGCAATCGTTTCGGTTTTTCATACGCGATCGTGCATTGACGCATCGCAACGGCAACGCTCGAGCTGGAGAAAGTCGCCGTGTTCGTCGAAAGCGACTGGACACTCGCGTACCGCTTGTTGATTTCCCCTTTGACCTGTTCCAGCGTCGGAATCGTCGAAAACACGATCGGAATCTGCGCCGCCGGTTTCGTGCCAAAGCAAAACGTCTGCAACGACTTGCACCCGCAATTCGCCAGCAAAACAACTCCCAAAACAGTCAAATAAAGCGATTTCATACCAAAGGGAGAAGGGTGGAAGGGTGGAAGGGTAGAAGGGTAGAAGGGTTTTTGCTCGACGTTTTTTCATTTGACATTTGTCATCTGTCTCCCCCTTTTTCCTCAATTCGTAATTCGGAATTTGGAATTAGTAATTCACCAACGTTGCCAATTCGTTTTGGACCTGTTCGATTCGGTCTTGGTCGGGGACGGCGACGAGGACTTCGTGGGTCGCGTCCGCTTTGGGATTATAAACGATGATTTTGGCCCACGACTCGCCGTTTTGCGTTTTTTCCTCTTTTTCAAGCCGAAAAATGCGGCGTCGCACTAACAGGAGGGCAAGGACGTACCTCATTTCCATTTTTTCCGGTTGTTCGGACAACTGATCGAACAACGCCAAAAGGATGTCGTTCGGGGCGAGTTTCGCTTTCTTTTCGCTGGAAATCGGGATTTTATGCTTCCACCACCCGATCATCCGCGCGTCGGTCGATTCGTGATTCTTCGACCGAGCCTTCCAGCCATCATGGGAATAATCGATTCGTTTGTAGTTCCCGTCCTCATCCAGGAGTACGGAAACAACCGTCTGTCCCGGCGCAATCTCCTGCCCGGTCGCGGCACACAGCTTCGTACATCGAGGAATGTCGGAAATCATCAGGAGATCGGTTTGAAGTGCTTCAGGGCGGCAGGGCTGCCGGGCCTTGGGTTCCGAATCATAAGAAAATTAAAGATGTATGACAAGAGGAAAAACGAGTCAATGATCGACGAAAGGGTTCTCTTGTTTCGAGGGTGATCCGTGGTAAACTGGGCCGGTTTCAAATTTGACGTATTCACTCTTCTCTTTCACAGACGACTTGATCCCGGACCAGACCTACAAAAGCGTATCGTATCAGCATTTTACGATCGAGGGGTTTTCGCGCGCGGCGGTGCAGTCGTATTGGCGAATACCGGAATTCAAGCTCGGGTTCGACCTCGGGGCGCAGCCGTGGTCGTTCATGGGAACGCCGAACTGGTTTATCTCCCATACGCACATGGACCATCTGCTGGCGTTGCCGGCTTACGTTGCCCGACGCCGTATGATGCTCATGGACCCGCCAACCGTTTATCTTCCGGAAGAAGGGATCGACACGGTCCGGCAGCTTCTCGGAATTTACACCCGGCTCGATCGCGGAAAACTGCCGTGCAATCTTGTCGGTCTTACAGGCGGGGATGTCGTCGAGCTTTCCCGGGAACTGGTCGTAACGGCCTGTAAAACCTACCACTCACTGCCGTCGCTCGGCTATGTCGTGTGGGAACGCCGGAAGAAGCTGAAGCAGGAATACCTTTCCCTTTCCGGAGAACAGATTCGCGATTTGAAAAACTCCGGCGTCGAGATTTCCTACGAAATCAAGCTGCCCAGGGTCGCCTACCTCGGCGACAGCACGGGGCGGGGGCTTGACGAAAACCCGTCCATGTACGAAGCGGACGTCCTGATCACCGAATTGACGTTCGTCGCCCCGGAGCATCGGCAGGAAGCCCTTCAAAAGTTCGGACACATGCACCTGGACGATTTAAAAAAACGCCGCTCGAAGTTTAACAACCAACTGATTATCGCCTCCCACTTCAGCAGTCGGTATCACGAAAAAGAGATCGAACAAACGGTCCGACGACAGATTCCCGACATGTTCGACGATCGGCTGATTCTCTGGGTTTAGCGCGGAGCACCGGCCAAAAGAGCGCGAAAAATGGGGAGACCGGGTTGCTTAATCGAGAGGGACCACCTACAATGCGAACTCACAATAGAAGCGCCCTTAGTGTAGCGGCAACACGATAGCTTCCCAAGCTGTAATTGAGGGTTCGACTCCCTTAGGGCGCTTTTTTATTCGTTCGCCGTTTTGATTTTACGCTCGCTTACGCTTCCCGCTCTGTTATCTGTTTTTCGTTATGAAGATCGGTCTTATCGGATACAAAGGAAGTGGAAAAAGCACTCTTTTTGAATGGTTGACCCGGGTCGCCGCCGATCCGGCGCTTTCGCATGGAACGCAGTCCGCGATGGCCCCTGTTCCCGAACCGCGGGTTCCGAAACTTTGCGAGATCTACAAGCCGAAAAAGATCACTTACGCCGCGCTGGAAATCGTCGACACGCCCGGCCTGAGTCGCGATCAGCACGGTAATGCGGCCCGATTGGCGTACCTGCGTGAATGCGACAGCATCGTGTGCGTCGTCGGCGTGTTCGACGGCGCCGATCCGGCGAAAGAGATCGCCGCGTTCAGCGAAGAGATGCTCCTGGCCGATTTGGAAATCGTCGGA
>JAVBTU010000016.1:0-2895 GCA_031556015.1 Thermoguttaceae bacterium | reverse complement strand
GTTTCTTGAGAAATTCTTCGGCGGCGCGCTCCCCGCGATGGTCGCGCATTACCTCAAAAGCGAGGAAATCACGCCGGACGAAATCCAGGGACTGAAAAGACTGCTCCGCGACTACGAGAAAAAGGAGAATTGACATGGACCATCCGCTTGGGTATCACACCATGACGGCGACCGTAATCGTCCTTGCGATTCTCGGGATCCGCCGTCTGCTCGCCGGGCGTCTTTCCCCGGCGCTGCGGCATCTCCTCTGGGGATTCGTCCCGCTGGCGTTATGGATGCCGCTGATCAACGTCCCGATTGAACACCACGAGCCGGAAGCTGTGCTTCCGATCCTTACGCCGTCAATACACGAAACACTTCCCGAAACGAAATACGAACCCGAACCGCGCTTCTTCCCCACGAAAAAAGTAACTTCTTCCGTTGCAGCAGAAATCATTCCGTCGACTCCCGTGGAAACGCATCCCAAACCGTCTCCCGCTCCGATAATCGAACCGAAATGGGAACTCCCGTCGCTCGCGTGGATTTGCACCGCGATTTGGCTTTGCGGTGTGGTGTCGCTTTCAACGCTGTTCGTTTACCGGATCGTCGCTTTTCGGCGGCGTCTGCGGTTCGCGACTCCCGTGGTGGAGGAAAACGCCCTCCGAATTCTGGATCGATGCAAAACACGACTCCATGTACGGCGAAGCGTGCGGCTTTACGAATGTTCCCGGCTCGCGGCTCCGATTCTGGTCGGGATTTTCAAACCGCGGATCCTGCTCCCGAAAAACGGGCGCCCGTGGCCCGACGCGGCTTTGACGCCGCTTTTTCTGCACGAACTGGCGCACTTGCGACGTCAGGATATTTTCTCGACTTTGGCGGCGTCGCTTTTTTGCATCGCGTACTGGTTCAACCCGCTGTTTTGGTTGGCGGCACGACTCATGAGCGACGACGCCGAAGAAGCCGCGGACCGATTGGCGCTGCGCGATTCCCTCGCGATGGAGCGGGCGGCGTACAGCCGTTCGCTGATTGAGTTCGCCGAACGTTTCCACGTCAAGAGCCCGCTCCCCCGTTATGTCGGGCTCGGCATTTTACCCCTTTCCCCCCCACACCGTAAAAGGAATTCCACAAGACTCTCAAGGAGGATCGAAATGATTCATGAAAACAAAAAATGGAACCGCTTCACCGCCCTGCTGGCCGTGATGCTCTGCGTCGGTACCTGCGTCGCCGCTTTGACGCGAATTCAATACGTTCAAGCACAGTACGACGCTACGAAACAAGCCGACGACTCGGTCGCCGACACTCCGCAGCCGGCAAAAGCAATCGAACCGGTGCGCGACACCAAGGTTGTCAAAATTAAATGTCGCGTCATTCTCCCGGACGGCGAATCGACCGAAGGTTTGGCGCCAAGATTATCCGGGCTCGGACAAAGCGGTTGGACCTCCAGCGGCGGTGGTGTCGAACCCGATGGCACCTTCACTTTATCCGCCCCGGAAAATACGGCCTGCGCGATCAGTGTCCATGACCGGAAAAACAGGTTCGCCGCGCCGTACAAAATCGTTGTCGTCGGCAAGGAATCGCCCAAGTAAACTATCTATTCCCAGATAAAAAAAGCGATTCAGTTGACCGCGAAGTTCGTCGACGAAACGACCGGCGAGCCGATCCCGGGACTCCGGATCACGTTGGCGCAAAAAATCGAAAAAACACGTGCCCGGGACAGAGACAAAGAAGTCGATTTCGACATGCAGAGCGACCAGCAAGGGTTGTTTCAGACGCAGATTCTGCCGGGCAAATACACGATCTCCATCGACCATCGTGCGATTTATTCCGGCGAATTGGAGAAAGGACTTTACGCCCGAAGCTTCACCGTCAAGCCGGACGAGACTTCCGTTGAAATGGAGTTCAAGATTCCGACGCCGTTCGTCGGAAAAATAGTGACGCCACAAGGCAATCCCGTTCGCAACAGGAGTTTGGCGATTATGTCCAGCGACTGGAGCAATTCTTTCAAACCGTCGGTTTTCACGGAAACGAACTACAACGGTATTTTCCGCTCCGTGGTGCCGCCGGTCGATGTTACGGTCGAGGTTTACGAACAGGGCGGCGACCAATTTTACGCATGGTTCGGAAGCGAACTCGCCGGCGCGAAAGAACACACGTTTCAGCTTGTCGAATCCACGATTGTCCAGGGACGTTTAGTCGACGCGAAAACGAAAGAACCGCTCGCCAGCCGGCTCTTTTACTACTGGGAAAAAAATCCCGCCGATCCGAAACAACATTCTTTCATGCCCTCGTTTGCGACGACGAAAGCGGATGGCACCTTTTCGATCGAACTGAATCCGACGTTGAGCTACGACCTTTTTACGGTTTACGGGCGCGACAGTTACGCTCCCGCTTCGAGGTATTGGCCGCGAATCGATCTGGCGTCAATCGAGCCGAAAGAGGACATGGACCTCGGCGATCTTGTCGTCGATTCGGAAAAAGCGAGGATGGAACCACCGGAAGAACCGCAAACGCCCGGGGTGAGAACCGCTGTGATGCAGGAAATGGAGAAGCAATGCAAACGCGTTTTAAGCGGTGAAAAACAATCGCTGTTGATGATCGTTTACACGCGGCAAATGCAGGAAACCGTCGATGAATTGCTGAAACATCAAGAAGACGGTCCGCTCGGACAGTTCGCGATTACGCCTGTTTGCAGTGACACCCTGACACCGGAAGACCAAAGATTATTCGAAGAAGATGATTCGACATTAAAAAAGCAGCTCGACGAGACACAATTCATCATCGCCCTGGATCCGTGCGGTAATTACTTCGAGGGAGTGGACGAGTACCACGTGAATTTCAAGCAGCTTCGCGGGGAGCAGGATTCGCCGTGGAAAGACGTGCCGCCGGACGAAGTGGCACCATCCAACGCCGCATGGA